>JBIPMR010000705.1:0-3002 GCA_044369025.1 Luteolibacter sp. | reverse complement strand
CGGGCTGAGCAACCGGGTGACGCTGGGCTTCAGCGCGGTGGAGCCGCTGGAGGACTTGACGGACCTGACGATGGCCACCTTCACCCCGGCGGGCAGCACCACGCCGCTGCACCTGCATGCGGTGCGGGATCTGAAGGAGGAGATCCGGACCGCGCGGCATGCGGAGCGCCACGGGGCGCGTAGCGCGACGACCACCAGCCTGTCATTCACCGCGCGGGTGGCGCAGAGCAACGCGGCGGATCCGCACGCCGAGCGACTGGCCTATCTGCAAGCGCAGGCGCTGGCGGTCAAGGCACTTGACACCCGCGAGGGAGTGATGGTCATCGGCGAGACCAACGCGATTGTGCGGGTGACGGAGTTCACGCCGCTCATCGACGAAGGCCGCGGCACCCTGGATGTGCAGGTGCAGTGCTACCATGTGGTGCTGCCGGACGCGGCGACTGCGGAATGCCTTTATGAAATCGACACCCGGGCGGACGAGGGCACCGGCGAACTGGTGATCAGCGTCAAGGGCGAGATCGCGGCGGAGACGCGGGTCATCGCGCTGGCGAAGCTCACCGCGTTGCGCAACACCCAACTGGCGCTGGTCGGGCAACGGGTGGTCTCCTACAGCAGCGCGGACAAGATCATCGACGGTCACGACGTGGGCGAGGCCGAGGGCGATGACTGGACCGGCGCGCTGACCTTCAGCATCGAGGTGCGCAAGGCGCGGGCGGGCGGCCACGGCAGCCACCGGCTGGTGACCGACAAGGACGTGCGCGGCGGGATGAAGTGGAGCTACTCGGGCACGGTGCGGGCGGAGAGCGAGGCGGCGGCACTGGTGGCGGCGCGGGCGATCGCCAGCGCGGCGGCCCACCCGGTGATGACCAAGAGCCAGGAAACCCTCGAACGGGTGACCGACATCGAAGCGCCCACCACCCTCCACCCGGTGAAGCTGGATTACTCCTACGAGTTCGAGGGACCATCGGACGGCTTCATCAGCGGCGAGTTCACCACCGACCGGGCAACGCCGCTGGCGGGAGAATGGCGGCGCAGCATTTCCGGGTTCCTGATCGCGACCACCCAGGCGGTGGCGGAGGCACGGCTGACCATCCTCTTGGCCGGGGAGAGCCCGCAGCTGGAAGTGACGCGGCGCTGGTCCGAGATCTATCTGGAGGCGAGCGGCACCGATGCGACGCCCAAGCGGGTATTTATGCGGCTGGACTTCACCTGCGGGGTGCGCGAGATGCCGACGCGCGCGTCAGTGGAATTCACCGACAGCACCCAGACCAGCATCGCGGCGCTGCGCCAGACGCGGACGCTGGCCGGCACCGTGTGGAGCAACAGCGAGGCCAACGCCAACGCCGCACTCGGCACTTTTTACACCCTGCTGCTGGGCAGCGCGATCCCGCAGGAAAGCGTGCGGACCCATGCGAAACTCCAGTATGCGGCCCCGGGCACGGTCAACTCACTGGCCACCGGCGGCGGTGGCGGGACGCAGTGGATCAAGCTGGATTTCTCCGCCACGATGACCACGGTGCTGACCGGGGTGACGGGCTACGACCTGCTGGAAGCGAGCATGAGCATGAGCCGGGACGGCAGCCTCAACGCCACCATCATCACCCCGATTCCCTTCGGGCGACCGGTGGCGCAGCCGGGCACGGGCTACATCCCGGGGCGGATCCAGATCACGGCCAGCGCCAAGGCGATCAACCTCGGCACCGCGCGGGCGTGGGTGCAGGGCAAGCGCGCGCTGGTGGACGCCATCGGCAGCAACGGGGTGACGCGCCACGAGACCGATCAACCGCGCGAGAGCGCGACGCCGGAATACGCGCCGTTCAACGGCACGGTGGCGGGCGGCTGGGGGTTCTCCGGGAACTATGGCTGGACCTTCACCGGCAACGTACTCGACGGGGTGTGGACCAGCGGATTGCCGGGGTAAGACTCAAGACTTGGAGACTCAAGACTCAAGAGAAGAGGAAACCGCAGAGGCGGTAGGGGCGGGAATCGAACCCGCTACACTCCGGATTTCTCCGGCCATGATCCCCGATCCACCCCGAGGGTTGAGATTCACGAAACCATACTCTAACCATCTGAGTTACCCTGCCGCAAGAATGTTTCGACATTGTCGCGTGATTGCAAACAAAAACCCCGCGCGGCCGGATTGCCGCGCGGGGGGGGGGACGATGGGTTTTACTTGTTTTCGGTTATAGTAGTTAGAGGGGTTGCAGGAGTTGGAATCGAACCAACGGCCTCCAGGGTATGAACCTAGTGATCTACCGGACTGATCTATCCTGCGATTGGGGAAAGTGCCTGAACGTTCAGACAGGCTGCCACGTCACGGGGATAAAAGGCAGCGGCCCGTTGCGGTCCTCATCGAGCCAGTTGGGCTGGTATTCGGAGCGGATGCCGGTGGCGGATTCTCCGGTGGCGGACGTGAGAGTGACAGGCACGCCGAACGGGCAGGAAGCGATGGCGGCGGCGGCAGAGGAGCCTGCGGACCCGGCAAGCGCCGGGGCCACAGACTCGGCCGGAGCACCCTTCCCCCCGGAGGGATGCCCAGATTCTTTGGCGAAGCAAATAGGACGTGGTTTCATGGGAATAAGAGGCGAGCGGCCGCGCTCCAGGGATTAAACAACGCGCGGGTAGCCGATGAGGAACTGGTCGTAAGGACCTTCCGAGGTGGCAAGCACCTCGTCGTTGCCGGAACCCCGGTCCGACATGGTGCGGACGTAGTAGCCGGAGAAAAGGTCGCGCTGGGCGGTGACGATGCCGTCCTTGACGATGTCCATGCGGATGGTGCCCTGGCTGCCGTTGAAGCGGTTGAGCTGTTCAAGCGCGCCACGAGTCTTGAACTCGATGGCGAGAGGGTTGGACTCGCCGACGCCGAGCTTGGTGTAGGCGGCGGGGTTGTAGGCGCAGGCGATCTCGACGATGGAGGGCAGGTTGTATTTACCACCTTTGGAGGTGGTGCATTCGATGAAGACGAAGTCCGTGGCCAACGGGGTGGAGTAGAGCTGGAA
>JBIPMR010000704.1:0-3003 GCA_044369025.1 Luteolibacter sp. | reverse complement strand
AAACGAAGATCGTGGCACCGGTGCTCCCCGCGCCGGTGGTGAAATTCACCGTGGCTTGCGTCCAGTTGCTGGCGGGCACGTTGTCCAATACTTGAGTGGCCCCATGGTTTTTCACGCCGAAGTTCAGGCTGGTGTTACCATTGGTGGTCCAGCCGGTGAGACGATAGGATGTCACGGCTGAAGTCCACAGCAACCACCGCTGCGGCGGACAGTGCTGGCGCCAGGAACGGGAAGATGATCGCGAAGGTGAGGAGCGATTCGGGTTTCATCATGGGAATGAACTGATGGGGAATTCATGGGTTTTTTGGGCAACGGATTGGGTGGGCTTGTTAAAGGGAAACTCAGTCGCCGTTTTAACACCCTTCGCGATGCATAGGCCGCCAGCGCCGGGGTCTCACGCGGAGATGGATTTTCCCGAATGGGGCGGTTTTGGAGGGCCGCATGAGCATCGCGACGGGTGTTCCCGGGAGTTGGGGCAGAGATGAGCACAAACCGCTTGAGTCTCTCCGGGCGGAATCTCAGGAAAATGCTGCTTGGCTTGGTATCCACGATTGGATAGGTTTTCACGATGCGCCCATTGTCGATCCTTTCGCCCGCCGAGCAGGTGGCAGCCCATTTGCGCGATGGACTCCAACGAGGCATCTGGGGGCAGGAAATGCCAGGTGCCCCGCGGCTGTCGCGCGAGCTGGGGATCGATCCCAAGACCATTCTCGCGGCGCTGGCGCTGTTGGAAAAGGAAGGACTGCTGGTGGCCCAGGGCGCGGGGCGGCGGCGGCGAATCACGTTGACCGAGGGGATTCGTCCAGCCTCGCTGCGGATCGGAATCCTGGCTCACGAGCCACTGGCGCTGGCTGAAGGCTATATCATCGAGCTGCAACATTTGTTGCAAGAGGCGGGCTTCTCCGCGTTTTACTCTGACAAATGTTTGCAGGACTTGCAGATGGATGTGAGCCGCGTCGCAAGGATGGTGAAACAGGCGGATGCGAATGCGTGGGTGGTGACGGGCGGCTCGCGCGAGGTGCTGCAATGGTTCTGCGAGCAACCGGCCCCCGCGTTCGCGCTGTTCGGTCGTTATGGCGGCTTGACCATCGCCGGAACGAGGCCGGAAAAGGTGCCCGCCTACAACGCGGCGATCGACAAGCTGGTGGCGCTGGGCCACCGCCGGATCGCGCTGCTGGCGCGGAAAGTGAGGCGCTTGCCGACGCCGGGGCGGACGGAGAGCGGCTTTCTCGAGCGGCTGGAATTCCACGGCATCCATACCGGCTCTTTCAACCTTCCCGACTGGGAAGACGACATGGAGGGATTCCAAGCGTTGCTTGCCCAGTTGTTCCGGGTCACCCCGCCCACGGCGCTCATCATTCAGGAAGCCTTTTTGTTCACCGCCGCGCAGCATTTTCTGGCGCGGCGCGGGCTGCGCGTCCCGGAGCATGTTTCGCTGGTCTGCTCGGACGCGGACAGCTCGTTCGCCTGGTGCGTGCCGCCGGTCTCGCACATCCGCTGGGAAAGCGGACCAGTGATGCGGCGCGTCGTGCGCTGGGCGGAAAACGTGGCGCGCGGGAAAGTGGATGTGCGACAAACGCTGACCAAGGCGGAGTTTAAGGAAGGCGGAACGATCGGCCCGGCGAAGGGGTGACGCGGCGGGGATGGGACCCGCCGGGTGCCGGTCAGAGGGTGATGGTGTTGCCCTTGAAGCCGCGGAAGCTAAGAGGGCCGAGGGGTTCGTGGTAGGTTTTCCGCCGGTCCCGAAGCAGGGCGATGGCGACTTTTTCCCCCAGGAGCATGCCCTCGGTGCCGTCGGTGCGCCAATGGACGCCGGCGAGGTCGCGGCCGATGGAGATGTTGGAGGCGAGTTTGTCGAGTTCCCCGCCGACGGTGAGGGGGGCACCGCCGGAGTAGGGGCGCAGGGCGGTAGCATCGCTGGCGGGATCGATCTCGACGGGGGCGGCGAGGGTGTGGTTGCCATTGAAATGGGCCTTGAGCACGGTGACGCAGGCCCCGGCGATGGCCGCATGGCCGGCCGGGTAGGCGGGGTGGGTGGGGCAGCCTTCGGCAAAAGCCATGGGCAGCAGATAGGTGCCGTGGAGTGCGTAAAGCTCGGCGAGCACGGGCGAGTCGAGCACGTCCGGATGGATGGGGTAGGTGGCGGCTCCGGTTTTGTGGGTGTGGACGCGGGTGGCGAATTCCTCGGGGCGCAGCCTGCGGTGCAGCCGCCACTTGTGGAACCAGGCGGCCTTGAGGGCCTCGTTGGCGGCTTCGGCGACGAGCGTGAGGATGTCGGGACCGCCGAAGGTGATGAAAGCGCCTTGGTTTGCCGAGCCGGTGTAGGGATTGCCGGGGTTCACGGGAGCGCCGGTGCCGAGAAGGATCAGCGCCGTCTCGAGGAACGCCTGATAGGAGAAATCCTTGTGGACGTATTCGCCGAGGTCGCGCGCGGTGCCGATCAGGCGGGGAGTGGGATCATACTGGTTGGCAGTGAGAGGTGCGGTGCCATTCTGGACCGCGAGGCACGCGGCGACGGTGGTCATGTGGTCATCGCCCTGCTGGGTGGTGCGGATTTGGCGATGGAGGGTGGATGCGCCGAAGGGAACGGGCATCAAAAGAAACTGCGAGACGAAATTTCCGACGAGATCACCGGCGGTCTCGCCACGGAAGAGCGTGCCCGGAGTCACCAAGCCGGCATTTCGCGGACCGCGGAAATCCGTGAGGGCGTTGAGTCGGGCAGAGGCGGTGGCCGCAAGCGGGCTGGAGGGGTATTCCTCGAAGGGCAGGTCGCGAAGCAATGCGTGGAGATAGACTTCCACCATCTCGCCGGCCTCCCAGGCGGAGGAAAACGCGGGTGGCGCCGGCATGTCGAAGGAGTGGGAATCGCCGCCATGGAGGCTGAAGGCGAAGGCCGCCTGTGGATTGGCGAGCTTGGCGGTGCCGCCACGCGGAATGGCGGCCAAGTCTGCGGGATGGCCGGTGTCCATGGCCTTGACCAGAGCCCGGAAGGCGTTGGCATCG
>JBIPMR010000702.1:0-3007 GCA_044369025.1 Luteolibacter sp. | reverse complement strand
TACCGATAGATTGGGATCCAGCTCGTCGGCGTGGTTCTGCGAGAAGAACGAAGTGGCGACCTTGTGGCCGAAGCTGTGGCTGCCGGCGTCGGGCTCCTCCTGCGCGGTGATCATCCGGCAGAAGGTGGACTTGCCCGCGCCGTTAGGGCCGACGATGGCGAACTTCTCGCCCTTGTTGATTTCGAAATCGAAGCCGCTGAAGATGTTGAGCGCGCCGTAGCTCTTCGCCACGCCTTCGAGTTTCGCCACGGTGTGGCCTGAATTCGGCGGCGGCGGGAATTTGAAATTCATCACCGCATCGTCCTGCTCGGGTGCCGGGATGCGCTCGACCTTCGCCAGCAGCTTGATCCGCGATTGCACCAGGGTCGCCTTGTTCGCCGAGGCGCGGAAGCGGTCGATGAAGCGCTGGGTTTCGGCGATTTCGCGCTGCTGGGCGGTGTATTGTTTCACCCGGATCTCCTTGCGCAGGACCGACTCGCGCTCGAAGTAGGAAAAGTTTCCGGCATATTCCTCGGCCCGGCCGTGGGAGAAGGCGATGGTGCGCGTGCAGAGCGTGTCCAGCAGCGCCCGGTCGTGCGAAATCAGCAGGATCGCGCCGGGGTAGTTGATCAAATACTGCTCGACCCAAATCTGCGTGCCGATGTCCAAATGGTTCGTCGGCTCGTCGAGCAGCAGCACTTCCGGCTCCTGCAGGAACAACTTCGCCATCGCGATCCGCATCTGCCAACCGCCGGAAAACTCCGAACAATCGCGCGTGAAATCCTTGGTTTGAAACCCCAGCCCCTTGAGCACCGACTCGATCCGCGGCTTCATCCGCGCGGGGTCCATCGCATCCAGTTGCAGCTCCAGTTCGCCGATCTCCTCTAACAAATCCCCATACGGCGACGAGCGCGGATCCAGCTTCACCAGCTCGTTGGACAGCCGGTCGATCTTCTCGCTGAGCGCCATCGTTTCGCCAAACGCGGATTCGGTTTCCTGCCACAACGTGCGGCCTTTGACGTGGATGCCCTCCTGCGGCAAATAGCCGATCCGGGTGCCCTTCGGCGCGCTGATCTGCCCGGCGGTGGGCCGGATGATGCCGGCCACGCATTTCATGAGCGTGGACTTGCCCGCACCGTTGTGCCCGGCGAAAGCGATGCGCTCGCGCGGCTGAACGGAAAATGCAAGATCGTTGAACAGCACTCGCGCGCCAAATTCAACTCGAAGGGACTGAACGGAAATCATCGGAGGCGGAAGATGCACGCCACGGCGGCGGGGTCAAGCCTCGGACAAACCCGAGGGCCATCAATGCTCGACTTCGACGGGCTGGGACAGCGGGCAACCGTCGTTGACCGGCTCACGTTCCCAAGCCTTGATAAAGCTCTCGATTTCGGCAAGCAGGCTGTCGCAGCGCTTGTTCCACTTGGCGCGGCCGCGGAGGATCAGCGAGCTTTCACGAAGACCGGTGAAGAAGATCACCTCGGCCCCGGCGGCACGCAGGTCGCCGAGCTCGACGCGCAGGGTTTCGAAAAACGCGAGTTCGAAGCCGTTGCCCGCCTCCATCGCCGCACGCACCAGCGACACCGTCACCGGCGGAGCCAGCGGTTCGAGTTTCTCCGCGATCCGCTCGCAGCCGATTTTCACCAGCATCTTGCGCATCCGGTCGAACAGCTCATCCAGCGGCAGCAGCTTGAGATCGCACTTGGTCTCCAGATAACGGACCACGCCGCTGCGGATGTCCTCGACGAACGGGAAATCCTCATGGTCCGCCGCCCGCGCCGCCCGCGACAACGCGTCATCCAGCCACGCGGTGTCATAATCGATCACCTGATAGCGGCCGACTTGAAGCGCGGGGCGATTGCCGATGAGCGAGATCACTGAGTGACGGTGGAGGAAGGGAAAATCAAAGGGGTGGGAGGTTGGGGGGAGACCGGGTAAAAATGGAGTCAGTCTTTAAACAAGCGCCGCTGGAACGGATCGCGCGCGGCGCGGCGGGAAAGCGACTGGATTTCCGCGATGAATTCGTTCACGTCCTCGAACTGGCGGTAGACCGAGACATAGCGGACGTAGGCCACCGGATCGATCTGATGGAGCTTGTCCATCACCTTGCCGCCGATGATCGCGGACGGCACCTCGCTGACATGGTCCTTGTGCAGGTCCGTTAGAATCTCCTCCACCGCGCGGTCGAGACGATCCATCGGCACCGGCCGCTTCTCGCAAGCCTTGATCAGGCCGCTCATCAGCTTCTCGCGGTTGAGCGCCTCGCGGGCTCCGTCGCGCTTCACCACGCGCAGCTCGGTGCGCTCGATCTGCTCGTAGGTCGTGTAGCGATAGGTGCACTTCAGGCACTCGCGGCGACGACGAATCGAAGTGCCATCTTTCGATGATCTTGAGTCGAGGACTTTGTCTTTGAGAGAACCGCATTGGACGCAACGCATGAAATTGGATGAGGACGAACGTGCGCAACCCTAAGGACGCATCTGGTAGCGTCAACCCAAAAACTACGACACATTTAGTAGTTCGCCGGCCGATGATCCGGAAATGCGTAAGGAAGATTTTTGAAAAAACCGGCCTTCAGGCGGTCTTTTTGGCGAGCTGCTCGTCGCGGATGCCGCCGATGAAAAGCATGAAGGCGGCGATGAAGATGCAGGAGTCCGCGACGTTGAACGCCGGCCACCAACCGCCGCTGCTCGGCACGATCTTGTCATAAAGCGGCAGCTTGACCGCGACGAAATCCACCACGTAACCCGCGGACAAACGCTGCCAGAACCCCGCGTCCGCAAGTTCGGTGAGCAGGAAGCCCTGAACCAGCCTGTCGGTAAGATTGCCGAAGATCCCGCACAACAACAGGGCCACCGCGATCTGGGAGAGCGGGTGATGGAAGACGCCTTTTTTCCAAAAAATCCGGATCATCGTCAACGCCAGGATCGGAACGATCAGGAACACCACCGGCGCCCACGAGGTTCCGTTGCCGAAGCCGAAGGCCACGCCCTGGTTGTGGACGCGCACCAGATGGAACACGTCTTCA
>JBIPMR010000703.1:0-3007 GCA_044369025.1 Luteolibacter sp. | reverse complement strand
CGGCGCTCCGTTAGCCTGCGCTCCGTTTGGCGATCCAGGCGAGGAATTCCTGGTTACCGTCCATGCCGGTGATGGGCGAGGGGACGAGGCCGCGCCATTCGCAGCCGTGTTCTTCGGTGACGAACTGGCGGATTTTATCGACGGCGCGCTGGTGCAGCGCGGGATCGCGGACGATGCCGCCCTTGGTGATGTCTTCGCGCTGGAGTTCGAACTGCGGTTTGATCAGGCAGACGACGGCTCCCTCGGCGTCGAGCACGGAGAAAACGGCGGGCAGGACTTTGGTGAGAGAGATGAAGGAGAGGTCCATGACCGCGAGCCGGCAAAGTTCGCCGATGTCCTCGGGAACCATGTGGCGGGCGTTGAATTGTTCCTTCACGATGACCCGGGGGTCGTTGCGGAGTTTCCAAACGAGCTGGTTGGTGCCGACATCGACGGCGTGGACGCGGACGGCGCCGCGCTGCAGCAGGCAGTCGGTGAAACCGCCGGTGGAGGAGCCGACATCGATGCAGGTCCAGCCGGTGGGATCGATGGCGAAGGCGTCGAGCGCGCCTTCGAGCTTGAGTCCGCCGCGGCCGACGTAGCGGAGTTTTTCCTTCACCTCGAGCGGGGCGTCGGAGGGGAGCTTGGTGCTGGGTTTGTCGATGATGTGATCGCCGCTGCGGACCTCGCCGGCGAGGATGAGGCGCTTGGCCTGTTCGCGGGAGTCACAGAGGCCGCGGGTCACTAACAGGGCATCGATGCGGTCTTTTTTGATCATGCGGGAATCAGTGATCCTGTTGGAAATGCTCGCCGAGGAGGTCGCGGCCGAAGTCACCGTCGAAGTCGCGCCAGACGGCGTGGAGGTGGTTGGCGTTGTTCTGGGTGTTGGTGGCTTCCATCAGGAAAGTGGGGCCCTGGATCCGATAGTAATAGGCTTCTCCGGGCTTGATGCCGCCGGACCAGGCGAAGCGGATTTTATCGATCCCGGCTTTTTCGATTTTCGCCATGTCGGCGTCGGCGAGTTCCTTGCGGTAGCGGCCGGTGTATTCGGCGATGAGTTGGATGAGCGCCTTGCGTTGGGTTTCCGACATTTCGGTGGCCGGCAGGCCGACGGGCTCGAGCGCGGTCGCCTTGCGGGCCTCGCCGCTGAGGATTTCGCGGGGGGCGTTTTCGCTGAAGATCACGCCGGATTTCCCCTCGGTGAGCAGGCTGGTGACGAGGGTGCGCGAAAGGTCTTCTTCGGCGGCGAGGACGCGGAGTCCGGTGAGCGGGCCTTGGCGGACTTCGGCGGGATTCGAGCCGAGGAAGGACGGGGTGAGGGAGACTTTTTTGCCAGCGACGGAGGTGAGGTTGAGCGAAAGGTGGTGGCCTTCGAAGCGCCAGCCCCAGCCTTTGGGGTCGCCGGGGGTGCCGAAGATGGCGACGAAATATTTGCCGGTGTCGCGGTAGTCGGGGCGTTTTTCGATTTCGGCGAGCACGGCTTCGAGGCTCATGATCTGGGTGACCTTGAGGTGGCCTTTGTCGCTGAGGGCGGCTGCGAGGAGTTTTTGGGCGGCGGCGCGCTGGGCGTCGGTCATTTCCTTGAACGGCAGCCCGGCACGGTCGCGCGGAGTGTAGCGGAAATTCTGGCGCTCGTCGCTGGTGAACGGGAGCGCGGCTTTGAGCCGCTGGGCATCGTCGAGCAAGGCGAGGAATTCCACCGCGGCGGCCGGATCGAGCGGGGCGGGGGCGGCTTCCTTCGCGGCCATGGGAAGGGCCAGAAACAGGCTGGTGAGGAGGATTTTCATCGAGCCGGGAATCAATCAGGATCGCGGGGTGCCCGCAAGAGCCGATGTTTGCGGAACTTGCGCCTTGCGTAGCCGGCGATTTGCCGTCCACGATTCACGGCGTGACGCGACACCGCACCGATGACCTCAGAATTACAGGCTTGAATCCGCTCATTTCACCGGCGGTGCTCGCTTATTACCTTCCGCTTACCGAGCAGGCTGCCGAATTGGTGGCCAGCGCGCGCAACCAGGCCGACGCGATTTTGCGGCGGGAAGACGACCGCCTGCTGGCGATCGTGGGGCCCTGCTCGATCCATGATCCGGAGGCTGCGTTGGACTACGCGGCGAAGTTGAAGGAAGAGGCGAAGCGCATCGAGAAGGACGTGTTCGTGATCATGCGGGTCTATTTTGAGAAGCCGCGGACGACGGTGGGCTGGAAAGGCCTGATCAACGATCCGGCGCTGGATGATTCGTTCGACATCAACCACGGCCTGCGTGTGGCGCGCGGACTTCTGTTGGATCTCGCCAACATGGGCGTGCCGGCGGGGACCGAGTTCCTGGATACGATTTCCCCGCAATACATCGCGGATTTGATTGCCTGGGGTGCGATTGGCGCGCGGACGACGGAATCGCAGATTCATCGCGAGCTGGCGTCCGGACTTTCGATGCCGGTGGGCTTCAAAAACGGCACCGGCGGCTCGATCCAGATCGCCCTGGACGCGATCCAATCCGCCTCGCGGCCGCATCATTTTCTATCCGTGACCAAGCAGGGGGTTTCCGCGATCGTTTCGACCGCCGGCAACGAGTCCTGTCATTTGATTCTGCGCGGCGGTAAAAACGGCCCGAACTACGAAAAACCCGAAGTGGACGCGGCGGCGGCGATGTTGCGCGAGCAGGGATTGATCGAGTCGGTGATGATCGATTGTTCGCACGGAAACTCGATGAAGGACTATCGCAACCAACCGCTGGTGGCCAAGGCCGTCGCCAAACAAATCGCGGAGGGCTCTCATGAAATCACCTCGGTGATGATCGAGTCCAACCTCGTGGCGGGAAACCAGAAACTCGCCAAGGACCTGAGCACCTTGACCCGCGGCCAGTCGGTCACGGACGCCTGCATCGATTGGGATGACACGGTGGCGGTGCTCGATCATCTGGCGGAAGCGGTGCGCAAGCGGCGGGAGGGCTGATTTGCCCTTTGGACTGCGGTGGGAAGCGACAGCGCCACACCGCTTTGGATGTTTCATTGGCATCCGCATCTTGGC
>JBIPMR010000701.1:0-3008 GCA_044369025.1 Luteolibacter sp. | reverse complement strand
TCATGCAGCTTGCCGAGGAGGAAAAATCGGCCGCCGTTGATTTACCCACCCGGTTTCTGTCCAACCCGATCCTGGTTCCCACGCGGACCATGGTCCTCAAAACCAGCGAAAAGGAAATTCCCCTCTGCACCATCACCTTGCCGGAACAAGGCAAGGCCTTCGCCATCATTCTGGTGACCGCCAAACCTGCCGGCTACAACCCGATCATCGTCCGCACTGACGATCCCTCATTCAAGGAAGGGGATGTGTTTTTCATCAACCGTTCCGAAAAAGTGGTGCTCGGAAAACTCGGAAAAACCCCGATCATCCTGCAACCCGGCGAATCCAACAAGGCGCGCCCGACCGGGGCCGTGGACAACGCCTATTACGACATCGCCTTCGCCACCCGTGAGCCGCAGGGAGACAAACTCATCAGCTCAAGCCGTTGGCCCATCGACAAGAATCTCCGCAGCTACGTCTTCTTCTTCACCAGCGCACAGGGCAAAACCTCCTTCCGCGCCGTCGATGAATACATGGAAGTGGCCGCACCCTGAGCGTCAGGCGCTCTCGAAAAGTTTCCCGAATTCGAAAGCTTTGCCGGTGGCACCGGCTTCAACGATGCCGTTGAGCACCTGAATGTCGCGGCGTCCCATCTCGCCGGGCACCCGGCTCGGAGTTTTGGCGAGGATCGCGGCGGCCTGACCATCGATCTGCAGGACCTGTTGGTGGACGTGTTTGAAATCCATCGGCCCGTCCGGGGTCCTGCCTATTTGGCCGGTATAGCCGGACGATGGTGCCAGCTCGATCAGGCCCTTTTCGGTTTCAACCCGGATGTAGTTCGCCGACTGGCCGTAACTCGACATGCCTTCCGCCTTGCGGCCGCCGGCAAACTCCAACGTCCACTCGTAGGTTTCCGGAACTTCTGTGAAAATCTCCGGACGCGCGGTGGAACGTTTCGCCGTCACCCGCAGCGGAAGTTCGCACGCCGAATAAAGCTGGGACTGCACGGTATAAACGCCGAGATCATACAACGCACCGGCAATGCCGAGCTCCTTGCCAATCCGCCATGCGTTCAAGCCGGTGAAACTCTTCATCATCCCGCCGTTGGCACCTGAGATCGACTTCCAGGCGCCGAACTCCTGTTTTTTCATCGCCTCCATCAGACGCAGGTGGAACGGATCCCAGTGCAGCCGGTAGCCGATCTGCAAGGTCACCCCGGCCTTTTTCGCCGCATCGATCATCCGTGTGCAATCGGCCACGTTGGGGGCCATCGGTTTCTCACAAATCACGTGTTTTCCGGCCTTCGCCGCGCGGATCGAAAACTCGGGATGCAGCCCGGTCGGCGTGACCACGTAGACGATGTCGATGTCCTTGTTGTCCGCGATCGAGTCGAAGTTCTGATAGTTGTAAACGTTCTTGTCGGGGATGCCATAGTCCTTCTGCCAGACCGGAATCTTCTCCGGGGATCCGGTGACGATGCCGGTGAGCCGGGCGTTTTTGGTCAGCTTGAGCGCCGGCCCGAGTTGTTTCGTCGAGTAGTCGCCGAGTCCTAACAAGGCGACCCCGAGGGTTTTCCAGCCGCTTTCCTGGGCGCGGGCGTTGACAAACGGCGCGAACGAAGCGGCGGCACCGAGGCGGAGGACGTGGCGGCGGGTGAATACGTTCATTGCCCCCAAGGAAAGGCGAGACCCGCCCCCGCCGCAACCGAAAAGCTTCCGGCGCGCTTCCGGCGGCACGGAAAACCCCTTGCGACCGCCGCGCAACTTCCATCCCGCGCCAGTGTTTTCCCTGCATGCTACCAAGAGCAGAGAAACCCTGGACCATTTTTGAAGCCGCGCACCTCCTCAACCGCGCGGGCTTCGGCGGCGATCCCTCGGAAATCAAAACCCTCCACGCCCTCGGCCGCCAGAACGCCGTTGAATCGCTGATCGCACCCTCCGAGCCAATGGACGCCTTCCCGCTGCCGGAATGGGCCGGCCCGGAACAATTCCGCAAAGACCTCCAGGCCCGCTTCGAACAACGCCGCGCCTCTCAAAAAGCCCGCCGCGCGGCAGACCCCGAAGCGGCCGAAATGAAGCTCCGCGAAGCCTTCAAGGAGATCCAGAAAACCAACCGCCTCCACGCCCTCGAAGGCCAGGCCTGGTGGTTCCGGCGGATGCTCAAAACCCGCGCGCCGCTGCGCGAGAAAATGACCCTCTTCTGGCACGACCACTTCGCCACTTCCATCCAGAAGGTCAAACAACCGGTCCTGCTCATCCAACAGAACGAACTCTTCCGCCAAAACGCCTTCGGCAGCTTCCAAAAGCTCACCCAGCAGATATTGTTAGACCCGGCGATGATGCTCTATCTGGACACCGAGAGTTCGAAAAAAGGCAAACCCAACGAAAATTTCGCCCGCGAGGTCATGGAGCTTTTCACCCTCGGCGAGGGCAACTACACCGAGCTGGACGTCCGCGACGCCGCCCGCGCCTTCACCGGCTATCAGCTCGACCGCATGTCCGGCGAGGTCATCCACAGCAAACGCCAGTGGGACGAGGGCGACAAAACCGTCTTCGGCAAAACCGGGCCGTTCACCGGCAGCGATGTCATCAACCTGATCTTCGGGAAAAAGGAAACCGCCCGCTTCATGGTGAAGAAACTTTGGGAATTCTTCGTCTATGCCGGGCCTTCCGAATCCGCCATCGACGCGCTCGCCGGAATCTATCAAAAAGCGGGTTTCGAGACCGGTCCGCTGCTCCGCGAAATCTTCCTCTCGCGCGAGTTCTACTCGGAAACCGCGATGCGGACCCAGATCAAGTCGCCCGTGCACTACCTCGTCGCCCTGCTCAAGCAGCTCGAGGTTTCCAACCCTCCGACCGGTTTCCCCATCACCGCCCAACAACAGTTAGGCCAGATCCTCTTCATGCCGCCCAACGTCGCCGGCTGGGACTGGGGCCAGGGCTGGATCAACACCAACACCCTGCTCACCCGCTACAATCTCGCAGGCTTCATCACCAAGGGCGCGGATTCGTCCGGCACCAGCATGGCCG
>JBIPMR010000085.1:0-9264 GCA_044369025.1 Luteolibacter sp. | reverse complement strand
CACTCCACGACTATCAGAACATCATCAAGAATGGCGGAGTCTGCGGCCGCCGCGCGTTCTTCGGCCGCTTCATCCTGCGCAGTTTCGGCATCCCGACCTGGGGCGTGACCCAAAAGGCGCACGCCGCGCTGAGCCATTGGACGCCGAAGGGCTGGGTGGTGAACCTCGGAGCCGGCTTCCCGTCCAGTTGGTGGGACAAGGACGAGGTGCCCCTCAGCGGCACCCAGTTCCTGTTGGAAACCCAGGCGCGCGCCCAGGCCGCTGACTACCCGAAAGTGCTGCGGGCCCAGTGGATCAGCCGCATCCTGGGCGAACCCGCCTATAACGAGCGCAAGAAAACCGACGGCGGTTTCTGGAGCAGCGCCGGGCACTATCAAACAGTAATGCTCGCATCCAAGTCGCTCTCGCTCGGCCCGCTCGGCCAGGAACTGGGAGAAGCGAACGAGCGGGAACAAAAGGTGGAGTCGGCGGCCGTTTCGGCGGCCGAGCAGAAGGTGGTGTCAAGAGATGATACCATCACCATCCCGGCCGTCGCCCACGGCAAGCCGGTCGGGAAATCCGCCGCCATGAGGAGCTACTCCGGGGGCATGCAGTTGCACGCCCTTGGCGGTTTCAAAACCGAGTATGCCTTCGAAGCGCCCGCAGCCGGGAAGTATCTGCTAACGGCGCGGGTGGCGACCGTGCAGGATGGGCAGATGTTCCTCATCTCCACCAACAATGTCAGCCAACCGGTCGAGACCGCAGTGCCCTACACCGTGGGCATGTGGAAAGAAACCCAGCCGATCGAGGTCACTCTAACCCGAGGAAAAAACGTCCTCCACTTCGAACTCAAACCAGGCAGCCGTGGAGTGACAATCAAGGATTTCACCCTCAAGGCGGTGAAGTGACGGATCGTCAGTTTATTGGTAAATGAAATGCGCGGTGGCGGTGGTGTCGGATTCCGCGATGAGGCGGAACCAATAGGCGCCGAAGGCTGCTGGGAAGGCGTGGCGGACGGTTGCGCCTGACGCCACCTCGAAGCTGCGCACCGCGCGCCACGAGCCATCGCCGGTGAAGTCGGCCTCCAGGCGGAAGGTCACGCTGTTAGCGCCGATGTGGGAAAGCTCCAGCGATTTTTGATCATAGGCGGTGGCGAGATAGGGATCGCTCGGTTGGCCGGCTTTCACGGCGGTTCCGCGCCATGGGCCGCCCTCGCCGCGGGGTTTGCCCATGGCCCAGACATCGTCGATGGCACCGGCCCACAACCCGGCCTTGCCGTCTGCCGAACGGATGATGTGGGGATTGCCTTTCCGGTAGTCGTTAGATACGCCGGTCATGATGAACAGCCCGCGGTAGGAGCAGAAATCGTGGACTCGCAGGTTGTGGGTGGCGACCGGACGCAGCTTCGCAAAGCCGCCGGCATTGTTGGCGGGGAGTTCGTAAAAGGTGCCGTGGGCGTGGAAGAGGTCGCGCTCGGTGGCCACTTCACGGGCGGCGCGGTGATCGCCCAAGGGCCCGCGTTTGTCCAAAGCCGCATCGCCCTTCGGCAGGCGCCAGCGTTTGCCATCATCATCGACGAAAACGACTGATGCCTCATCGACGCTGACAACTCCGACCGGGATTTTGGTGCGGGTCTTGACGAACTCGTGAAGAGCGGCTTCGGCGGCGGGCTTGAGTGTTAGATCGGCGTGGAGTTCGTAACAGCCGATGTCCGCGCCATCGGCGGCCATCGCGGCGAAGGCCAGCGTGCGCTTGTTAGCGTCGCGGGCGCGGACGAGGCCGCCGGTGATTTCCGAATCCGTGGCGGTGGCGAGTCCGGCGAAGATCGGATCGGGCGTGGTGCCGCGATTGTCGGGAGCGGAGAAGTGGAATGCGGCGGTGGCGCGGGTGATCGCTGCGGAAGCTTTCAGGCGAAGCCAAACACCCTCAATGCCGGTGAGGTCGAGCCATTCGGACTCAAGCTTGAAATCGATCTCGCGGATTTGCTTCCAAACGCCCTTGCCTTCGGCATCAACTTCCAGGGTGATGCGGCTTCCGCTTGCGCCGGGCGCGAGTGATTGTGAAAGGTGAAGGCTTTTCCGCTCATAACCGGCGATGAGAAAAGGCTCGGTGGTGGTCCCGGCGGCGACGTCTTCCTTCATCCAAAGTGCGCCGCGTCCGAGAGGCGGGCCTAACTTGTCAATCATGTCCGGTTTCACGAACCACAGGTTGGATTGTGACTGCGGCGCGGCGATTTCGCCTTTGGCTTTGCGTTTGTTAAGGAATTCGGCTTTTGCCGTGTCGTCGCAGCCGAAGACGACCTGGTCGTTCCAGCGGCAGAAATCGCCGATGACTTTCAGATAGTTCGAGCGTGGGGTGATGCCGGCGGTGTTTTTGGCGGAGAAGGATTTCGGGAAATTCCAGAACGTGCCGTGCATGGTGGCGAGGAGGTTGTTGCCCTCGCCGATTTCGCGGATGCGCGGCCACTCGGTGTTCCAACCGTGGGCACCGTCATAGGAATGAGAGCCTTTCGGCAGGCGGAAGGTGTGCCATTTGCCGTCGTCAAGCAGCATCAAAATCAGCGAGCGGTGATCCCAACCCATCGACCAGAGCGGGTCGCTTTCCGGCTTTTCGTTGCCATAAATGCCGCCGGGGCCGGTGACTTCGGTGAATTGATTGCGGCGGACGATGTTCCATCTATCTGATGTCCCGTCCCACTCGGCGAGCACGCCCGAAGCCGTGGTGGGGTTGGTTTTGGCGGCGTGACCATATTCGCCATTGTTGGCATATACCAGCCGTCCCTGGCCGGAGTAAAGCCCCTTGCCATGGTATCCGGGCAGGTCCGCCTTGCGACCGCCCTCCAATTGTTCGTCGCGGAACAGCTCGGTGATTTTCAACGTGCGGACATCCACTTCGTAAATACCCTCCTCCATCGTCGCATAGTAGATCTTGTTCGCTGGATCCGTCAGGTGGCGGGCGTTTCCGGTGGGGCGGCCGAACATGTCCGCATAGGAAATGGTGCGGACTTTTCCTTGGTCATCGATGGCGTGGGGGCCGATGAAGAGCTGCTGCGACTCGCGGTGGATCATGCGGTTCGCCGGCGTGCCACCGATCGACTCCGGGCGCACGATCAAGCGCAGGTCCGGAGTGATTTCATACAACTTGTCGCTGGAGCCTTTGGGCCAATGGGGCGCATAAGTGACGACCCACAGACGGTCCGCCCAGGGAACCACGGCACCCGTGCCGCATTCGCCTTCGTCATTGAAAAACGCGAGATCCGGATAGATGCCGGAGAGCTGGACCGGATCGGCGGCGACTGACAGGGTGGCGGCGGTTAGAGCCAGGATGCAGCGACGGGTGGTGGCGAACATGTATGGCATTAAATCGGGGACTTCGAGCAGGTTCAAACTGAAAACCGAAGTGTTGAGAGGCAAGCGGCGGTTCGAGGGACGGGGACGATTGGGCATCAGGCTTGGTGGATAAAATCCGCCGCTACTCCAGCAACGCCGCGCTCAAGGTGCTTTGAATTCCTCCAAGGCGGATGGATCGCCGATCCATGCACCGAAGTAGGGCCATTCCGCGTTGTCCCGCCAGAGGAACACAAAGAAAGGGCGGTCAAAATGGAAAAACCGTGGAATCATCGGCGGCGGGGACGGGGGCTCGCCAAACGGGTCCGCTCCCATTTCCACTTTGACATGCAACTTCGCGCCTTTTTCCGTCAGCTCGAACTTCAAGCGCTGCTCCGCTTTGGAGATGATCCACGGCGGCCCGCCGTCTTTAAAATGGCGGAGACTCTTCAACAGTGGGACAAAGTCCGTGGTGCTGTCCAATTTCAGGATCGGTATCCTGAGATCGTCATTTTCATGGAGGTTCGGATCCTGTGCCGATCCACTTACACCCTCAAGTTTCTTCGATCTCCACTCCCGGAGCTTGTCGCACGCTTCGATGAAAGTCGCGGGCTTCTCTGGCAGATAGAGAACCACTGATTCATCCCCGGCGCCCGCAATTTGGAGCGCATGGATTCCCTCCTGAAATGCCAGCACTCGCACCATTCCTCCAAAAGCACCGGACGCTTTGCGGCGCGCCCCGAAGAACCGGACCTTCGGCTTGGTCCCATCCGCCAAGTGAAATTCCAGCGGCACCTCAACCGAACGATGCAGGGGCTTCTTGAAAATCAAATCACGGTCCAACAGCCCCAGCGCGATTAGCGATCCCGGCCTTGGCGCGCTCTTGAACGGACCCGTTTTCTCGCCGGTCATCCGCGCGGCTTCCGCGTTCGCCTTGTCGATCAACTCTTGCGTCGCCTCTCCGGTCCACACTTTCCAACGGTTGCGGGGCATCACCGAATCGGCTTTCCAGTCGAAATGATCCAGCAGGTCCATCAAAACGTTGGGAGGTTCCACCTTCACCGGCTCACCGAGAGTCCGGTGAAGGTCGTCCCAAGCGGCTTGGAACAGCGGGGTCCAAATGACGGTCCTGTCAGGGGGAAGTTTCTCCCCGGGATGCGCAACCGCGACAATCTCCGCTGCTTGAAAAGCCGCAGTTGGAATGACGGCAAGAAAGGCCAAGAGGAGTTTTTTCATGACGCTGTAAAAATGCTTCTCCAGGGTCAGTTCTCCAGTCCCAAATAACTGACATTGGCGATGGGTCATGGGAGGAACCGGCGATTGTGATCGGGTGTTTTCATGAGAGATCAAACGAAGAATTCCTTGGGCAATCCGCTTTGGCGGATCATCGAGCGGAGGGTGCCGATGGGAATGTCCTTGCGGGGATGAGGAACAATGACCGAGTGCCCACGCCCGTCCCGATATTTGGCATGGCTGCCGCGTTGAGAGATGAAACGGAAGCCATTGGCGGTGAGAATCCCAAGGAAGACGTCGGAAGAGATTCGTTTCGACATCCGCGGGCGCGGGTTCAGGCAATGGCAAATTCACCTACGGTGAGTTCGGAAATGCGCGGTCCGGGTTCGGACGCACCATCATCTTCGAGATGGAGTTCGACCGCTTCCTTGAGCATCCGGAGGGCTTCTTCCTTGGTTGCACCAAAGGTGGAAACATCGAAATCCAGGCATTGGGCGACATAGTCCGAATCCTCGCGATAGAGGGTGTAGTGGATCTTTCTCATTTCAGGAAGAATAGGGTGGAAGGCGGGGAGGGCAAGCTTGGAGAGTGGGTCCGTCAGCAGAGAGGCATGGCGATCCAGCCTTCGACGTGGTTGGGTTGGCGCTCATGTAACCGAAGTTCAGCAGAGCGCCAGCCTGCGCTCAAGTGCCTTCAGCTTGCGCACGGATTCAGCAGCCGCCACGTCAGTCCAACAACGCCCGCACCATGGCGGGGTTGAGTTTGTTCGAGATGTCGGCGTCGGCGAGGATGCCGGCGGCGAGTTTGCCCTTTTCCTGTTGGAGCTTGTGGATGCGCTCTTCGACGGTGTCCTGGCAGAGCAGCTTGTGGACGAAGACCGGGTTGTTCTGGCCGATGCGGTAGGCGCGGTCGGTGGCCTGGGCCTCGGCGGCGGGGTTCCACCACGGGTCGTAGTGGATGACGGTGTCGGCAGCGGTTAGATTGAGGCCGGTGCCGCCGGCTTTGAGCGAGATGAGGAACACCGGGGCTTTGCCGTTCTGGAAATCCTCGACGAGTTTGCCGCGGTCCTTGGAGGCTCCGGTTAATTTCAGATAGGGGATTTTCTCCTTCACCAGATGCGCCTCGATCAGCGCGAGCATGGTGGTGAACTGGGAGAACAACAGAATCCGCCGGCCTTCTTCGATGAGCACGGCGAGCAGTTCGGTGAGGAAATCGAGTTTCGCGGATTCCACCACGTCGTTCGAGTAATCCTCCGGCAACAGCTTGGGGTGGCAGCAGATCTGGCGGAGCTTGAGCAGCGCGTCGAGGAACACGATCTGCGATTGCTCGATGCCGCGCGCGGCGATGGCCTCGCGCACGCGCTTGTTCATCGTGGCGCGCACGGTTTCATAGAGGTCCTTCTGGCCGGTGTTGAGCTCGATGAGGTGGACGAGCTCGGTCTTCGGCGGCAGTTCCTTGGCGACCTGGTCCTTGGTGCGG
The DNA here is from genome assembly GCA_044369025.1 of Luteolibacter sp. GTDB lineage: Bacteria > Verrucomicrobiota > Verrucomicrobiia > Verrucomicrobiales > Akkermansiaceae > Luteolibacter. Next base: position 3,247 of record JBIPMR010000085.1, on the reverse strand, counting down.
CGGAGGATGAGCGGGGCGACGCGGTTTTTGAGGACTTCGTTGCGTTCGGCATCACCGTCCTTTTCGATGGGCGTGCGGAAGCGTTTGTTGAACGCGTCCTCGGTGCCGAGGAAGCCGGGGACGAGGAAATTCATCAGGCTCCACAGCTCGCCGAGGTGGTTTTCGATCGGCGTGCCTGACAGGCAGAGACGGTTTCTCGCATCCAGCTTGCAGGCCGCCTGCGCCATCTTCGAGCGCGGGTTCTTGATGTATTGCGCCTCGTCGAGCACGACCATGTGGAAGGGCACGGTCGCCAGTTTGTCGATGTCGCGCTGGAGCAGCGCGAATGACGTTAGAACAATGTCCGCATGCGGAATCGAGCGGAAATACTTCTTCCGTTCCGGGCCATTGAGCACCAGCACCCGCAGGTCCGGGGTGAACTTGAGCGCTTCCGCCCGCCAGTTAGGAACGACGGATGTCGGCGCGACGACCAGCGTCGGCAAACCACGCGAGTGACCGGATTTTTTCTCCGTCAAGATGTGTGCGAGCGTTTGCAGGGTTTTGCCGAGCCCCATGTCGTCCGCCAGAATCCCATGCAGCCCATGCCGTGCGAGGAACTGCATCCAGTGGAAACCGGCGAGCTGATAGTCGCGCAAAGTCGCCTGCAAGCCGGTCGCCGTCGGCACCGGATCGATGCCGGAAAAGTCCTTGAGCTTCGCCGCCAGCTCCGCGAGATGCGGCGGCGTGTCGATGCCCAAGCCATCCAGACCGGCGAGCGACGCCGCATCCAGCGCGTGCAGCCGCGCCTTGTCGGGGAATTTCGGGTCGATCAGCGCCGACAAATGATTGAGGATTTTCCGCACGCGGCCGATCGGCAGCTTCAAGGCGTCGCCATCCGGCAGCGGCGCGTAGATGTGGCCGTTGTCCGGGCGGTCGAGGGTTTCTTCGAGGAAATCGTTTTCCAGCAACCCGGCGAGGATCGGCAGCAGATCGTAGCGCTGCCCGCCGACATCGAAGCCGACCGACAGACTGAACCAGCCGCCGTCGCCCGCGTCCAGCGAGCTGTCCCACTTCGCCGGATCCGCTTCGTGGACGCGGTGACCGACGTTGTCCGACACCTTCACCGCCCAGCCGAGTCCCTCTAACTTGCTGACCATTTCCCCGCGGAACTGGTGCCAGAACGCATCGGTCGGCACGCGCCCGGGGTCGGGAAACCAGCGGTCGGGTCCCTTCGACTGGCTGGTCTCGCGGGATTTCAGATTGAGCAGGAATCGCCACGCGGAGTTCGATTGCAGCGAGGAAAGGCCGGTGTCGCGCAGCTGCTGGGTGGCGGCGTTTTCCGCAGCGGCGTCGTGTTGGAGGATCGCCGCCTGGCCTTCATGGGTGATCGAGCTGACCCACTCCGGCGAGCTTGACCGCAGCGCGCTGCGGTGCGGCCCGTAAACCACCGACGCCTCGGCGGAAATCCAGAACTCCACGTGAGGCTGCCCGAGCGATTGCAACAACAGCCTGGTCACCTTGTCCACCGGCTCGCGGTTCACCCGCAGCTCGAAGCGCGGCTCCATTCGCAGCCGTGGCAGATCCGGCGGCGGATCCTTCATCAGCTCGCGCGCGCTCGGCAAGGCGGCCGCCACCGCACCGGCGACTCCCCGGCCCTGCAACCGCGATGGATCGCGCTCCTTCGCCGCTTTGGTGAGAAGCGCCGCCGCGTGATGGCAGAAATTCCCGATGTCGCACGAACAGAACGTCTCGAATTCCCAGCCGCCGCCCGACTGCCAGAGATTCACCTCCGTCTCGTCCTTGCCGACCATCCCGAGCAAACTCACCGACCCCGGCGCGGTTTCCTCGATGCGCAAATCCCGGACCTTGGACACCTGCGGATTCGCGGCGGCGAGGATTTCGTCGTCGAAGCGGTCGCGCCACCGGGAATCCCCGAGAAACGATGAAATGTCAGCAGGGGTCGGCAAGGAGTGGCGAGGTTCCCCGATCCCCCCGCCGCGTCAAGCCCGGGGTGATCAAGAGCAAGCTGAAGCTTGAACTCCGGACAATTGCCCGGCCTATCGGAAACTTGTCCGGAGTGCGCGGTTTGGCGTGCTTGTCCGAACTTTCTCAACCGAGCCAGAGTGATTTCATCGCCTCGGCGCGGGCGAGGGCGTGCTCGACGGTGGGTCCGAGGAAATTCGCATGGCCCATTTTCCGGCGGCCGCGGGCGTGGCGCTTGCCGTAGAGATGCAGGCTCGCCTCGCCGTCTTCGAAGAGCGGCAGCCAATCCGGCGGGGTGGTTTCGCCGGGCCACATGTCGCCTAACAAATTAAGCATCACCACCGGCGAGAGCAGCCGCGTGGAGCCTAACGGCAGCCCGATCACGGCGCGGAGTTGTTGTTCGAACTGCGAGGTGGCGCAGGCGTCGAGCGTGTGGTGGCCGGAGTTGTGCGGGCGCGGGGCGATTTCGTTGACCAGCAGGGTGCCGTCGGCTTTCAGGAAAAACTCGACGCCGAGAATGCCGCGGTAGTCGAGCGCTTCCGCCACCCGGCGGGCGATGGCGGCGGCTTCCAGCGCGACGGCAGGCGAGACCCGCGCCGGGATGATGGAGACGTCGAGAATGTGGTGGCGGTGGCGGTTTTCCGCAGGATCGTAGGAGACGATGCTGCCATCGGCGCCGCGGGCGGCCATCACGGAGAGTTCTTTTTCAAACGGCACCCACGCCTCCAACACCGCGCGCGGCGCGGCAAAGCGGGACCAGACGGCGGCGGGATCCTCGTCGCCTTCGAGCTTGAGCTGGCCCTTGCCGTCGTAACCGAAATCGGCGGTTTTGAGGACGCCCGGGCCGTTGAGCTCCTTCATCGCGGCGGCGAGATCCTCGGCGCTGGCGATGACCGCATACCAGGTGTGCGGGATGCGGTTTTCGCGGAGGAAATTTTTCTCGCGCTCGCGGTTCTGGCAGATGCGAATGGCGTGTGGTGACGGATAGAGTCCGGTGCATTGGGCGACCTTTTCCAGCGTTTCACACGGGATGTTTTCAAACTCGACGGTCGAAACCGTGACGCGGCTGCAAAAATCCGCGAGCGCCGCCGGATCGTCGAAAGGCAGGTCGATGACCTCGTCGGCGCACTCCACCGCAGGCGCTTCCAGACCGCCGGTCCAAATGACGATGCGCACGCCCATGCGGCGGGCGGCGAGGGCGATCATCCGGCCGAGTTGGCCACCACCGATGACGCCGACGACACATTGCGGCGGCTGGAGGGAAATAGGCGAAACAAGCATGGGA
>JBIPMR010000700.1:0-3013 GCA_044369025.1 Luteolibacter sp. | reverse complement strand
AGCCAGCCCGTGGCACCCCCAGTGATGTCTGGAAGGCTGATAGAATGAGAACATGCCGCCTTTGCCTTGCGAGCAGCCGTTGGTTTTCCCCATCAGTTCGGCGAGGCATGGGCCCATTTCCATGCCGGCGGCGATCGCCTGGCCGATGCCACGGCTGCCGCTGATGCTGTGGTCATCCGGCCCCATCACCGAGCGGACGGCGGCGGCGATGGATTCCTGACCGATGCTGAGGTTCAGCCAGCCGCCGATGTCGCCCCATTGATAGCGTTTGAGCGCGGCTTGTTCGAAGACCCGGATGCGGACCATCTCGCGGTAGAGATCGAGCTTTGCTGCGGCGTCGAAGCTCTGGTTGATGGGATGGCTTGAGAAGTCCACGGGATGTTAGTTTCGTGGGATCTTCGGGAATGGCAAGGTGGCGTCACCCCAGACGCGGACCAGCAGGGTCGTGCTTCCGAGTTCGCCATGTTCGATAGCTAACAAAACGCGCGTGCCGTCTCTTTCCGCGTCCCAGGCGTCGGATTCCCCGGCGGGTTGCCAACCGGCGGCGATGAGTAGTTTCAAATAATGCTCGCGGCCGCTGCCATCGGGGCAGTGGATTTGGAATTCATCGGTGGGATCGATGATGGGTTTCGGACGTGCTTTCTGTTGGATGCGGAACCTGCGGCTGCGCGCCCAGGCGCGCAGTTGGGGTTGGAGGAAATTGACTAGGGCGAGCGCGAATTCGGCTTTCGGGGTGCGGAATTTTCCATCGAGCCCGCGCAGGGGAAGCATCCGGTTCAGGATCGCCTGATAGCCCGCATTTCCCATGGGGCCGTGATAGATGATCGAGCCGTCCATCACCCGCACCGGTCCGCCGCCATAGATGAATCCCTGCCATTTCGCATCGCCGGATTTCGAAAACCGGCCGGGGTGTTTCGACATGAGCAGGTGCTCGGCGCGGCCGTATCCGATTTGCTGGCGCAGGAATCTGGAAATCGACGGCCGCCGCCAGTGCCAGACAAAAGCGCCGGGCACGAAGCCGAGGCGGAATCCCGCGTCGCGCAGTCTCCAACAGAAATCCACGTCGTCGCCCGCGGTGTGGAATTGCGGGTCGAAGCCGCCGATGGCGTCAAAGGCGGATTTCCTAACCACCAGATTGCAGCCGGGAAGATGCTCGGCCTCCTCGTCGTCGAGCATCACGTGGCTCGGCGAGCCGCACCAACGACCGCCTCCTCCCACGTGCGTGGCCTCGGCGGAAGGTTCGGGCCGCAAGCCGCGGCGTAGCGGCCGTCCTGGAATGCCGGACGGATGCGGACGATCCATTCGGCATCCGGTTCGCAGTCGTCGTCGGTGAAGGCGAGGATTTCGCCCCGCGCCGCGTCAGCGCCGGCATTGCGTGCGGCGCTCAGGCCGCAGGGCTCTAACACGAGCATGCGGGCCCACGGGAAATTCCGCGCCACATATTCCGCGGTGCCGTCCTCCGATCCATCATCCACCACGAGGGTTTCCAATCCTCCACCAGTTAGTTTCCCGATCGCTCTCAGGCAGTCGCCGATGCGGCTTCTGCCGTTCCGCGTGCAGACGATCACGGAGACGGCAGGTTGAAAATCGGATAGGCCGGGATCGGGATGCGCGACGGAAGCCAGCGCGGGTTTCGCGTTTCCATCACGATCCAGCAGTCCGAAATCCCAGTCCAGCACCTCCGCGCCGGCGTTCCACCAGCGGTCGCTCCAGGCGTAAATCGTCGTTCCGGCGGTTTCCAAATCGCGGGCGGCCTGCAGGCTCCAGCGCAGCGTGTCGGCTTGTTTTCCCAGCCCGTTGCGCCGCGAATCCAAACCGAATTCGGAAATCACCAGCGGCCGGTCACCCGCGATGTGGTGCAGGCGTTTGAGATAACTTCGGAATGCGGATTCATCTTCGAGATAGACGTTGAAGGCGGTGAAGTCGGCGTTTTCCGGTTCGAGGTATTCGGTGCTCGGGTAGTTCGCGTAGGCAAATAACAAATGCGGCGCGACTTCCCGGCCTAACGAAATCAGCTCTTCAATCGCCAACCGCACCTTCACCGGTCCCATCCAGCGGGCAAGATCGGCGGGGACCTCGTTGCCCACATACACGCCCGCGAGAGCCGGGTGTGCGGCGGAGGCTTTGAGTGCATTCACCAAGCTCACCCTGGCGGCCGAGTAAAGATGCGGCTTCATCATGAAATCCGCATTCTGCCCCCATTTCAGCCCGCCGAAGACTTTCAGTCCGTGGCGCAGCGCGGAATCCAACAACCAAGCATCCGGCATGTCATAGAGCCGGATCGCATTGAAACCGGATGCCGCCATTTGCGCGAAATCCACGTCGAACGATGCCGGCCAGCCGCCGGGAAACGGGCCGTAAGTCACGCATTTCATCCAGACGCGGCGATCGCCGGCGCGGAAAAATTTCCCGTCCGTCCGCCACCGCAGGTTGTCGCATTCGCCAGTGATGGCGGCAGTCTAGCCAGCGGCCGCCTCATTCCCCAACTCAATTTCGTTGGATTTCAAAGTCCCGCCCGGGTCATCTCCAGGTTCTTTGCCACGCCTCGAATTCCGACGGCCGGAGCCGGAACCGGGCGATGTTTCCCAGGTGCAGGGAACTGAGTTCGGTCTCCACGAGTTCGATGAATTTCGCGCGTTCCCGCTCGGGCACCATGCTTGCAGCGTCCGCGGCGATTTTGCGGGCGGCTTGTTTTTTATCCAAGCCATCCGTCACCACATCCCGCACCCATTGCCCGATCATCGCGCGGTTGCGGAGCCGGAATGGATCCGGCTCCCCCAGCGACTGCCGCACGGCGGAAAAGCGCGCGCAGGACCTGCGGTAGGCCCACGCGAAGACATCCCGCAGGTAATCCACGCGGTTCATTTCATACACCGCCAGCAGGCCCCCGATATAATCATGCGGCTCCACATCCACGAACGAAAGCGGGCAGAGATTGTGCAGGACGAGCGGGATGTTCGCGGCAAGCCGCGACACCCGTTTGTTCACATCCTCGAAGGGCTGCAAATACGGC
>JBIPMR010000699.1:0-3017 GCA_044369025.1 Luteolibacter sp. | reverse complement strand
CTCACCGACACGTTGCCGCGCATCAATCTGGCACCCGCGGAAATCCGACAAGTCCTCATCAATCTCATCGGCAATGCCAGCCAGGCCATGAGCGAAACCCCGTCTGGCGAACGCCGGATTCTCATCCAAACCCGCGCCGGCGATGGCCTCGTCCAACTGCAGGCGCGCGATCACGGCCATGGCATCGCGTCGGAACACATCGATCGGATTTTCGAACCCTTTCACACCACCCGACCCGACGGGCTTGGCATGGGTCTCGCCATCTGCCGCCGGGTCGCGGAAGCCCATGGTGGCAGCCTCAAGGCCGCCACTCACGAATCCGGCGCGGTCTTCATCCTCACGCTGCCGCTCGTTTTCTCTGCCGGCAAGCCCCGCGCCTGACGGGATGTCGCGGCGGCTTGAAAATGCGGAACCTCCCTTGTCAAATCCGAGGTCGATTCAAACAGATTCCGCAAGGCCGACCTCAACCGCGAAGCCGCATTGAATCGGACCATTGCCCGCTGGACCGAGGGGGGCTTTCGCTTGCAGCGGCCGTGGCCTGGCTGAGGCCCGGATACCTTGACCGCCAAACTCCCGCCGTTCCCTGCGGTGGACGCCAAAGGCCGGCCTCTGGGATATTGGGGGAAATTCGCCGGTTGCCGGGCGGATCTTGAGTGCGAGCCGTCCGCTGAGCCACCACCCGAGCCGCATCATTTCCAATGGCACGCGTGGTCGGTCAAGACCCTTTCCGCCGTCCGCGGGCCGCTCCACACTACCGAGATTGTGCGCGGTGAGGCGTGTTGGCAGCTGGGCGGCAACACCCAAACCGTCCACGCCCTGCTAGGCTTGGTCCGCGTGGGTGCCATCCAACTTGTCGAGGCCATTCAGGTTGCGGATCAGCTCTCTTCGGAAGATCAAGCCGGGCTTGCCGCTCATTTGCTGGCGGGGATCCGCGCGTGCCCACTCGGACCCGACGATGTGGAGTTGCAACGGCGGGAAGCCGAAATGGAGACCGATTCCGCCACCCTCCTGACACACGAACAATTCGGGCAGGCCGTCGGAAGATGAGCCGGGGTCTCCGTTATCACGAACGGGTGCAAGATGAAGTCAGAGAGATTCTCGGCTTCTATTCTGCGATTTCAAATCAACTGGCCGACGATTTTTGGAACGAATTTTCCGAAGCTGCGGAAGATGCCCGCCAGCACCCCGAAAGGCACCACTTCGATGCAAGCGGCAGCCGCAGGAGCAATCTCTCGCGTTTTCCTTACCACTTCCTGTTCCGGGTTTCCAGCGTCACGACGGAAACGGGAAACCGCTTTGCCGGCGTTTGACCTTGCCCCGGTATCCCCGGGCGGATTGAATCCGGGCGTCCGCTTCGGTGGATGGGGACTTGATAATCCTCTGCCAAAAGCGGTTGGCATCGACCGCAACGATGCCGCCAAACCGACCCACAAGGGCCGGGGAGGCGGCGGCGCATGTCCAGGTTGTCCCCACGGGGGCGGCTAAAGGCCGTTGCGGCTGACTTTTGGCAGCTTATCAACTCCCCGTCCACCGGAAGGACTCTTCACGTCCTTCCGCTGATGCCCCGCCAGAATTACCGCGATCTCACCCACGAGCAGCTCATCTCGCTGCTGGAGGCGCGTGATCGCCGCGCGACGACGCGTTACGGGCTGGTCTGGGAAACCGATGGCCTCGAGGCGGAACAGGCGCTCAACGGCGATTACGTGGCGCTCGATCTGGTGCCGGAACTTTGCTGCGGCCCGCCGCCGTGGCGGAATCTGGTCATCGAGGGCGACAACTTCGACGCGCTGCGCGCCCTGCGCCCCGGCTTCTCGGGAAAAGTCCGCTGCCTCGCCACCGATCCGCCCTACAACACCGGCAACCGCGATTTCCTCTACAACGACCGCTTCATCGACAAGGACGACCTCTGGCGCCACTCGAAGTGGCTCGAATTCATGTTCCAGCGCCTCACCCTCGCCCGCGACCTGCTCGCCGAGGATGGCGCGGCCTTCGTCCACATCGACGACAACGAGGTGTTCAATCTCGGGCTGCTCATGAACAAGGTATTCGGCGAGAGCAACTTCATCGCGAATTGCATTTGGCAGAAACGGTATTCGGCTTCGAATGATCACAAAACCATCGCGCCGTTGCATGAATATGTGATGGCTTACCGAGTATCGGCTATGTGGCAGAGGCGCTTGCTACCGCGCGGGGAGGAGAAAGACCGACAATATAAATTTGAAGACGGGGACGGCATCTTCCGTTGCAGCGATTACACCTGCAACAAGAGTTCACAGGAAAGGCCGAATCTTTTCTATCCAATTCACCAACCGAATACTGGTGAGGAAATTTGGCCAAAAAAGACGAGGGTTTGGGCATACTCTCGTGAAGAGCACCTGAATCATGTCGAAAAAGAGCTGATCTATTGGGGTAAAGACGGGAAGGGCAAAGTCCCTGCTTACAAGCGTTACAAGCACGCACTCAAAAATGACGGCGTAGTTCCCCACACTTGGTGGAACTTCGAAGAGGTCGGTCACAACGATGAAGCAAAAAAGGAGTTGATGGGCATTCTCGCGGAACAAGCCCGTTCATTCTCCACTCCCAAACCCACGCGCCTTCTCGACCGCATCCTGCAAATCGGCTGCGACGCCAAAGGCATCGTTCTCGATAGTTTCGCCGGCTCAGGAACCACGGGCCACGCGGTGTTGAAAGCCAATGCGGCGGATGGTGGAAGCCGGAGATTTGTGATGGTTTCCAACAGTGAGGCGACGGCGGAGGAGCCGGACAAGAATCTTTGCCGCGACGTGTGCGCGGAGCGTTTGCGGCGGGTGGCGCAAGGTTTCACCAAGACCGACGGCACGGAAGTTCCCGGTCTTGGTGGCGGATTTGCCTATCTGCGATGCAGGCGGGTGCCGGTCGGCGGATTGTTAGATCTGGAGCATCCGGCGGTGTGGACGGCGTTGCAACTGCGGCATCTCGAAGCCATTTCGCCTTACGATCCGGAAGCTCCGTTCCAATGGGCGGAAGAGGGGGATTCC
>JBIPMR010000698.1:0-3021 GCA_044369025.1 Luteolibacter sp. | reverse complement strand
AACCCTGTCGGCGCACAACGATTCAGCGGCCCCACCCGACCATGCCGGAAGCAGAGTTCCATCTCCATAACGAAGCCGGCATCCGGTTCCCGCCCCTACGTCCCGCCTTCACGGATGGAGATCTGTTTTTCGGCCGCTTTCGTGCGTTGATTTCCCGGGCTTCCGGAACCAGCGAGATCGGCGAGGGCGGCACCGGGCGGATCCACTTCGTGCGTGACGAGCTGATGGACCGGGAGGTCGCCATCAAGATCCCGCTCGACAGCATTCTGCGAGATCCGGCGGCGCGCCACGGGGTGATCGAGGAGACTCGCCAGGCGATGGAGCTGACGCACCCGAACATCGTGCGTATCCACGATTTCCACGAGGCCGAGCGGCAGTGGGGAATTTCCATGCAGTTCGTCCGGGGCAAGAACCTTGACGAGTGGCGTTACGCAGACAACGGCGGCAACGGCCACCGGCCAACGATCCGCCCCTATGCGGTGGAGAGTATCCGGGACTGGATCGCGCAACTTTGCGACGCGCTGCGCTACGCCCATGAGGACGCGCGGATGGTCCACCGCGACATCAAGCCGAAAAACCTGATGCTGGAGCGCCGGGATGGCGTGGAAAAGCTGCTGATCACCGACTTCGGCATCACCCAGCGGCTGCGCGAGCACAACTTACAGCTCTCCCGCGACCAAAGCCGGGCGGGCGAAAACAAGGGCAACATGGGCACCTTGCCCTACATGCCCTGGGAGCAGATCGCGGGCAGCCAGCCCTCGCTGCTGGACGACGTTTACGCGGTGGGTGCCACCATTTACGATTTGATCACCGGCAGGCCGCCGTTCTACGAAGGCGGCTTCGAGCAGATCAAGATCCAGATCAAGGAAACGGTGCCACCCCGCATGGAGCAGCGGTTGTCGGATTTCGGCATTCCCTATTCCCCCATTCCAGAGGAGTGGGAGCAAGTGGTGGCCGCCTGTCTGGCGAAACGGCCGGAAGACCGGCCGCAGTCGATGCGGGAAATGGCTGCCGCGCTGGGCTTCCAGTCGGGGTCGGTCACCCACCTCGAAGCGTTGGTTCAAAGCCAGGAGACCCGAATCCACGAGCTCGAGGACCGCATCGAGTCGCTCGCCGCCGGGGGCCAAAGCGATCCCCGGACACAACAACAACAGGCGGAATTGAATTCCGAACTGGCGGCTGCCAGAAACGAGGCGCTGGATTTTCGGAGCAAGAACGATGAGGCGGAACAACGGCTTGCCGCGCTCGCCGCGAAGCTCGAGTCCACCCAGCGGGAACTCGCAAGCGCCGGAATCAGCGACGACGAACGGTTCGAACAAATTAAAAAGGATTCCAGCCAACGAATCGCCGAGCTCGAGGCGGCGGCGGCGGCGGCCCGCAGCGAAGGCAGGAAACTCTCGGAGGCCGAACTGGAAGACGCGCGGGGTAAAATCTCCCGGTTGGAAATATCCATCCAGTCCGCAGCGGACCAGGCGCGCCAGGAATCCGCCGGGCGCATCCGGGAACTGGAAGCCGACCTCAAGACGATCAAGCAACAAACCGGCGAGGAGTCCGCCAAAGCATCGGAATCACTGCGCCGCAAGGCGGATGCACTCGCTGAAAAGCTCGGGCTGCTGGAAGCGGAGCGCGAAAAAGCGGTGGCCAATGTTCGCGACGAGGCGGAAAAGAGGCTCACGGTCCAAGCGCAAGAACTCCATTCCGCCCGCCAGGCGATTGACAAATCAGCTGCCGAGCGGGAAGCCCTCGACCGCCAACTGGCCACGGAAAAAGACCGCCAGGCCGCTTCGATTCGTCCCGCCCTGATCGTGATGCTCGCCGCGCTCGCCCTCGGGCTCGGAGGCGGATTCGTCACCGCGAAGGTCCGCTCGGGGACCGCGGTGAATGCGGAGTGGGTCAGCAGCAACTTCCCCGAATCAGCCGGTGGTGAGGACTCTATCGCTACCGCCCCCGTCAGCTGGGGGCAGTTCAAGGCTTACGCGGCATCCATCGCCGCCGATCCGGCCGATTTGCTGGTAGAAACCGTGCGGGCGGAAGCCGGTGGTTGGAATGACATGGACCCGGTCAAAGGAGTCAACTGGCTCGTCGCGCAGCAGTTTTGCAACTGGCTGACGGGCGTCGCGGTCAAGGGCCCTCGTGAGCAATACACGTTGCCGAGCCTCATGGATTTGGACAAAAAATCCCTGATGGCCGATACTTGGGAATGGACATCGGATTGGCAGGAGCCGTCCGGGACCGAGTTTATCGGCTTTCTCGTGAAAAATGGCAAGGACCCGGTCCCCTACCCTCCGGTGGCGGCCAAAAGCAACTTCACCTTCCGGGTGAAATTGGCACTCGTTCCGAAATAATCAGCCCTTGGCGGCGACCGTGCGGATGAGTCCGAGCAACTCCCGGTTTGTCTGGGGATTGCCAAACAGCAAATCGCGGCTGCGAACCACGAGAGAATCCAAGCAAACGAGCGGCTCGGTGAAGACTTCATGCGGTGCCCGCGGCGAGAAATCATCGTAACCCTTGCAAAAGGAGCCCAGTGCTTCGCCGGGAAAAAGCCGCGCCACGAACTCGATGACTTCCCACCACATCGGCGCGGGAATCTCGCGAAACGCCTCCTCGGCGCTAACTCTGTCGCGGATCAGCCGGTGAGGACCGAGTTTCTCAGCCCAGGCCCCGCCCTCGCCGGACTTGACGAACTCATGAAGCGAAGCGGAGCCGGTATTCCAGTTGCCGTTGGAGAAGCGGCTGCGATAGAGCCGGGACATCGCCAACAGATCGTCGAGCGCCTCGGATAGCGGCACTCCGGAGCCGGCGATGAGGGTCCGTAGAGCAAGCACGCCCAGCGAGTAGAGATCACACGGCGTCCCCAAGCGCGGCAGGAGCTGGAAAGCCACCCGGTCGGAGCTCAGCGTGGACTCGCCTTCAGCCAGCCATTCGTTCAATTCCGGCGGCAGTCGTGTTTGCAACGAGGTGAACCGGTATTCTGCCGCAACATCGGCCGCGGCACCGTCGATCTTGGCAAATAGCCGCAGT
>JBIPMR010000697.1:0-3023 GCA_044369025.1 Luteolibacter sp. | reverse complement strand
GGGCGCACATGCGGGATAACAAGGAGAACACCGCCACCGGCATCCGACGCCAGCGGGGCTCCGACGAGTGGGCCGCGCGCGGCGGGCAGGGAGCTTATCTCCACTGGGTCAGCGCCAACGCGATGCTGCCGGATGTCGATCACAATTCCACCCACACCGGCATCCAGATCATCGACCGCACCACGGTCCCCGAGATCCCGGAAATCGTGTCCAGCGCCCTCCAAATCCAGTCCAACCTGGATGCCCAGTGCGCGCACCTCAATCCGCTCGGCCTCGCCAAGGGAGCCATCGCCTTCGATATCTCACCCTCCGAACTCAAGGCGGGCTCCTCCCACTTCGACCAGATCTATCAGCGGGCCATGCGCGCCAACCTCAATGCCAAGGCCGCATTCGACCAGGCCAGCGCGATGAACCGCCAGCTCCGCCAGCAAAACAACTCGCTCGACGACTACAACGTCGCCGTGGACGACCAGGAACGCGCCTACGAATACGAACTCGTGACCCTCTTCGGCAGCGCCTATCCAAGCGATGTCGGACCCGGAAAACTCTACTCGCAGGGCTATGAAGGGCCGGACCTCTATCACTACTGGCTGATCGACCGCCCCTCGGTCATCACCAACGTCGAGCAGACCGTCACCGTGAATTTCCGCGAGCCGCTGGAGATGAATCCCTTCGTGGAATGGTCGCTGGACAACACCTATCAGGAAATCACCGACCCGGTCCGGTATGTGAACCGCCAGATGGATATCGTGCCGCACCAGCTGATGCAGTTCGCCGCCTCGGGGAGTGGCAGCCGCCGCGAGCCGGGCGCGATCCAGAGCGCCCTGCTCAACGTCTATCAGGCACAGGTCGGTTCCCGCGAGGCCGCCAACAAGCTGGACAGCCTGTCCGCCCGCTTCGAGCGGGACTACCAGCTCTACACCGAGTTCCGGACCACTTATGACGACGCCGTCGCCAACGACGACGCCCTCACCCAGGAAGCGCAGAATTACCGCAATGCCGCCCAAGTGTATGATGCCGCCTCACAGCTTCTCGGGATCGTGGGCGATTACGCCGAAAAAATCGGTGATGTCACCGCCATGGCCTTCCCGACCGTCGTCGGCTTCTCGATGGACAGCACCTCGGTGATGCGCAGCCTCTCCCGTTACGGGGGGGTGGCCGCCGCCTTCGCCCAGCGCCAGGCCGCCCTCCAGCTCGACACCGTGGTCTCCCGTCTCGAGGGCAAGGCCGACGAACTGATGGAGCAGACCGGTGGCTGGGAGGATGGCCTCGCCCGCGACAACGAGGACAAGCAGCACGTCGTCGAGTTCGAGCGGCTCCTTCGCGAAATCATCGCCTGCGGCTACGAGCTCTCCCACCGCGCCGCCGAGCTGCAGCGCGCCAACGAGAGCGTCGCCGGACTGATGGCGCGCGGGGACCACCTCCTCGCCGAGCGCGAAATCTTCCGCCAGCGCGCCGCCGCCGTGGTGCAAGGCTACCGCACCCGCGACATGACCTATCGCACGTTCCGCAACGAGGAGCTTTCCCAATACCAGGCACTCTACGATCTCGCCGCGCAATACACGTATCTTGCAGTGCAAAGTTACGACTACGAGACCGGCCTGCTGGGAACCAGCGCCGGCCAGGAATTGATCGATGGCATCGTCGGCACCCGCTCGCTCGGGAAATTCCAGAATGACAAACCGGTCGCGGCCACCGGCACCACCGGCGACGGTGGCCTCGCCAGCATTCTGGCCCGCCTCAACAGCGACTGGTCGGTGGTCAAGCCGCGCCTCGGCATCAACAACCCGGATAAAAACGGCACGCTGTTCTCCCTGCGCCAGGAGCTGTTCCGGATCCGCACCGATGCCTCCACCAGCGAGGATGACAAGGCGTGGAAGGAAACCATCCAGCAACACATCATGAGCAACCTGCTCAACGATCCGGACGTCGCCCTCCATGCGCGCAATCTGCGCAAGCCCAACGGCGCGTCGGTCCCGGGCATCGTCATTCCGTTCACCAGCACCATCGCCCATGGCCTCAACTTCTTCGGCCAGCCGCTCGCCGCCGGAGACCACGCCTACACCGCGACCAACTTCGCCACCAAGATCTATTCGACCGGGGTGGTGCTGAAAGGCTACGTCGGCATGGATCCCTACGCGTTTGGCAGCGGCAATGCCGGCTCCGCGGCCACCTCCGATCCCGATGCCCTCAGCGCGACGCCCTATGTCTATCTGATTCCCGCCGGCCTCGACAGCATGCTCGCCCCGCCGCTCGGAGATACGTCATTGCTGCGTTCCTGGTCGGTGAAGGACCAGGCGATGCCGCTGCCCTTCAATCTCGGTCAAAGCGACTTCTCCGACACCCAGTTCTTCACTCCCGAAGGCACGGTCAATGAACAGTTATGGATCACCCGCAAGCACCAGGCCTTCCGCGCGATCAGCGACTCGTCATTCCTCTACAGCACCATGCCCGAGGAATTCACCAACACCCGCCTGGTCGGCCGCAGCGTCTGGAACAGCCAGTGGAAAATCGTCATCCCCGCCTACACCCTGCTCAATGACGAGCAAGGCGGGCTCGACCGCTTCGCCCGCACCGTGAAAGACATCCAGGTCTTCTTCCGCACCTACTCCAACTCCGGCAACTGATGAAACCTCCTGTCCGCAGCCGACGGGGGCGATGGCATGGCTTCACCCGTCCCCAACGAGTAAGAGATGCCCACTCATCCCTCGATTGGGCAACTTCACCCCATTTTCCGTGACAAACGGGTCCCCAGGTCGTCGATGGGAACGTGCTTGTTTCTGTAACGCGAAGGAGTCCTTGCCGGGATGGCTCCAAACCACTTTTTCCCGCCCCGTTTGCAATGACGCCGCTGCTTCGAATTGCGGCGGCACTCATCGCATCTTCGCTGTCCCTGCGGGCGTTTCCGCCGGCGCCGTATTACACCGTTTACGGGGATGTGCGGGACCAGTATGGCATCCTGATTCCGGCCGACGGCGCGGCCGTGGTGGTTTACAAGAGCGGCAAGGAACTCATGCGCCAGG
>JBIPMR010000694.1:0-3024 GCA_044369025.1 Luteolibacter sp. | reverse complement strand
GGAGCTGTCCTCGCCTTCCACGCGGAACGCTGGACGAAGCGAGATCCGTTTCAATTCCGCATCGATGCCAAGAGTGCCGGGGCGTGGAAGGAAATCCACCAGGCCGACGGCGAAGTGAAAGCCGGCGGTTTTCTAACCGAGATCAGGCTGCCTCTTCCGGCAGGCGCGCGCGATGTCCGCTTCCGCGTCACCGCTCCGGCGGATGCCGGGATTATGCTCGATGACGTGCGGCTTGATCGTCCGGGGCCGGCAATCGCCACTTCCGTGGAAACCGTGCAACCGGTTAGCCCGGCATTCATCCGCCAGGATTTCAACCCGATCCTCGGCTTCCGCGTGACCGTCGCGGGCAGCGAGGGAAAAGCCTTGCTCGAAGGCATCGAACTCGGCTTCGGCGGAACCACCCGGATGGAGGAGATCGAGTCATTTCAAATCATCGCCGGCCAAGCGGATCCCTCGGCCGGTCCCGTTGCAGTGATTGCGGAGGGAAACCGGATTTCGGACAAAATCTCGCTCTCCGTGAAGCACGAACTCCCCGCCGGCGAGCATTGGTTCTGGGTTTCTCCGATCTTGAAGAAAACCGCATCGATCGATGGACGGATCGATGCATCGGTCTTCCGCGTGAAGGCAGGTGGAAAGGTTTTGGCTCCGGCGCAGCCATCCCCGGAAGGATCGCAGCGCATCGGCTATGCCGTTCGCTTGCCAGGCGATGACAACTCGAAATCCTACCGAATCCCGGGCTTGGTGGAAACCAAGGAAGGCACCTTGGTGGCGGTGTATGACATCCGCTACCGCCATGCCGGCGACCTTCCGGCGGATATCGATGTCGGAGTTTCCCGCAGCACCGACGGCGGCCAAAGCTGGGAGCCGATGATCGTGGCGATGGACATGGGAAATGATCCGAAGCACAGCTACGACGGCGTGGGTGACCCGGCCATCCTCGTCGATCCGAACAGCGGCCGGATCTGGATTGCCGCGTTGTGGAGCCATGGCAAGCGCGGTTGGAACGGCTCCGGCCCCGGGATGACGCCGGAGGAGACCGGGCAGTTCATGCTGGCCTGCAGCGACGACGACGGGAAAACCTGGTCGAAGCCCGTCAACATCACCGAACAGGTCAAGGATCCCGCCTGGCGGCTCTTCTTCAACGGCCCCGGGGCGGGCATCGCGCTGAAGGACGGCACTCTGGTTTTCCCCGCCCAATACCGTGCGGCCGATGGCAAGCCATGGTCCACCGTCATCTGGTCCAAGGATCAGGGGGAAAACTGGCAGGCTGGCGCTGGGGTGAAGAGCGATACCACCGAGGCCCAAGTCGTGCAGTTGGCAGACGGTTCCATCATGATCAACTGCCGCGACAACCGCGGCGGCTCACGGACGGTCGGGGTGTCACGGGATCTCGGAAAGACCTGGGAGCTTCACGCCACAGACCGCAGCGGGTTGCGGGAGCCGGTGTGCATGGCCAGTTTGCTCCGTTGGACTCACCCGAAACACGGCGACCTCCTGTTTTTCTCCAACCCGGATACCACCAACGGCCGCTACAACATGACGATCAAACTTTCGCGCGACCAAGGCCTGACCTGGCCGGATACCGACGCCCGCTTGTATGACTCGCGCCCGTGCTTTGGATACTCCTGTCTCGCACCCGTCGGCAGCGGCCATGTCGGCGTGATCTATGAGGGGAAAAGCTCGATGCTCTACCTCAGGCTGCCGCTCGATGAGTGGTTCAAGTGAGCTTTCACTGTGCCGCTTCGAGCGCGTCCAAATCGATGACCGGCTTTTTCGACGGAGTGGATTTCCGCTCGAACGCAGTTCCCGGCTTTACGGTTTCCGCGAAGAAACCGCCGTTGCGCATGAAGAACTCTCCACCTTCAGCTCCTCCCGCGTAGTCGAGGCGGTATTTTCGGTTTGCGATGTCGTCACCGGTGAAACGGACTTTGGTCAGCTCGTGCCAATTGCCCCCGGTATCACGCGCCCACTGGTTCCCATGGTAAGCCATGCGGCTTTGATAGCCGTTCCGATCCGAGAAATTTTCCAGAAACGAATGCAGGCCGGTTAGGTGTTTGGCGGTCTCTGGTCGACGGAAGCTCGCGATGAGTTTCCATTCGCCGACTTCCGGCGCGAAAAACCACGCGGTGTAGATCGTGTTTCCCCGGCCATCGGGTTTCGCGCGGTTGAGAAACCGGTAGGTGGTGCCGGCCTTCCATGGATAGATGAAAAAGCTCTGGCCGCCCGACCCTTCGTTGCCGAATTCCCCGGTCCGGACGTCCTTGCCTTTTGCCAACACCGCGATGCGCTTTCCTTCAGGGATGTCCTTCGGATTGTCCGTGTGAAACGGGCTCCATACGGAAAACAAAATCCGCCGCTCGTTCGCGCCGTTGACCTGCATGCCGAAGTATCCCTCGCCAAATCCATTGGCCATGAAATACGAGCCGACGGGATCCTGTCCCTCAGGCACTCGCACCTCGCTGTAGAAATACTCGATGGTCTTACCGGCGGGGAGCTCGTAGTTGAGATGAACCGAAGGGCCGCGCCGTCCCCAGTAGAATCGGTTTTCTGCCGGCTCCTTGACATAATCGAGCTTGAGCCCGGCCACTTCGGATTCCACGACAAGATCACTAATATCGTAAAAAACCGCACCTGTTTTGCGCAGCCCCTGCAAATCCACTCTGACATAGCCTTCCTTCTTCGTGGTGATTCTCCCTAACGGAACATTCCGAACATCAGCGCCCGTGACATTTATTTCAAAGGTGCTCCCGGCAACCGCTGCCCGGATCACCGAATCTCCATCCGGAACTTTCAAGCGGAGACTCAGGTCGAGCAGCGCCGCGCGATCCGTGCGGAAATAAATCGAGAAAACACTCTTTTCGTTTTGCCACTGCCTGATCCCGGATGCGTCCACCCGATCCGGAGATCCGGCGGCGGAAGAGGTCAGGTAGGCACTCCCCCCGAGCGGCACCGTCCACTGTTCCATTGCCATCGCGGGGGTGATTGTCAAAAAACCGGCAGCCACTGCGGCGAGACCGACGATGG
>JBIPMR010000695.1:0-3024 GCA_044369025.1 Luteolibacter sp. | reverse complement strand
AAAAGAACCCGTAATACATTGCATTGCAGACTCATGGAGCTCTTAGGTTGATGCGGATGGGTGGGGAAGTAAATGTCCCTTCTTCCGCTGCCGGGACGATGAAGAAGAGCCGACACTAAGGTCGCCGCTCCTGATAATCTACCCGCTTGATCCGCCCGCCGGCGCGCTTACGCTTCTCGAAATACCCAAAGTGCCCGAACTTCTGACAGATCTGAAATTTCTCCGCCTGCTCGGCGTCTCGGGGCTGCTCTCCACCTCGCTTCCGGCCGACTGGCGCGAGGACATCGGCCACAGCCGCTTGCAACTGCTCGCCGGGCCGGAACTGCCGCCCGCCGTCACCCACGGACTCGCCCAGGTGGAGGCCCTCGAAGCCGGGCTGAACTACGCGCCGGACACCGCCAACAGCAATTTCTCCGGAAAAACCTTTGTTCTCAAATCCGGCTCCTCCGCCGCCAGCAATCATGCCACCTTCGTCGCCCGGAATTTTTACGGCAACACGACCAGCCTGCTGCCCGCAGCCACCCACGTCGATCTCCACAGCGCCGACGACTGGCTTCTTTTCGGATTTCTCAAGACCGGCTTCAGCATCCCGCCAGAAATCGAGGCCCGCGCGGTGCAAAACCACAGTTGGATCGCCACCTCCAGCGCAACCGCCGCCGAGGCCGGCCAACGCCTGGATTTCGCGATCAATCGCGATGGCTTCGTCAGCGTGGTGGGCGTCAACAATGGCAACTCCACCCTTCTCCCGAAACTTCTCTGTCAGACCTACCACACCATTTCCGTCGGTTTGACCAACGGTGGCCACAGCGCCGGCTTCACCACCCTCGATGGCAGCGGACGGATCAAACCGGACATCGTCGCCCCGGACGGCCTGACCAGTTTCGCCACGCCGATGGTCGCCGGCGCGGCCGGACTGCTTTACGAAAAACTCGTCACCGCGCCCTACTTGCTGACAGGCGCTGACACCCCCCGCGTGATCAAAGCGCTGCTGCTCGCCTCCGCCACCAAAAACAGCGTGCCGTCCTGGACCAACACCCCGAGCCGCCCGCTGGACCTGCGTTACGGCGCGGGCCAACTCAACGTGCACCACGCCTATCACAGCCTGCGCGCCGGACGCGCGACCGCCTCCAACGCAACCCTGCAAAAGCCCCTCGGCTGGGCTGCGGAATCGGTGGCGGCGGGTTCCACCAAGACCTATCACTTCACCATTCCGGCCGGCAGCCCCGCCACGCCGTTCAGTGGCTGCCTCACCTGGCACCGGGTGATCACCGATCGAATCAAAGGCCCGATTTGGGGCAATCTCGACATCGCCCTCGCCGACCTCAACCTCCGGCTCTATCAGACATCCGGTTTCACCCCCGGCCCGCTGCTGGCGGAAAGCCTGAGCAGCGTGGACAATGTCGAACTCGTCCACCCATCCGCGCTGCCACCCGGGAGTTATGCCATGGTCGTCGAAAACACCTCCGCAACCGCCACCGATTTCGCGCTGGCCTGGCACAGTCTTCCCGCCGTGAGCATCGCGGCGACGGTCTCGCCGGCCCGTGAAATCGACCTGCAGCCGGGCTCCGTCACCCTTACCCGCAGCGGCGATACCACCCTGCCGCTTTACGTGCCACTCACCTTCGGCGGCAGCGCGGTGCCCGGCAGCCATTTCCAGCCCCTCCCCGCCGGTGTCACCATCCCGGCCGGGCAAGCCACCACCTCGCTCGCCGTCATCCCCATCGCCGATCAAATCGCCCAGGGAAACCGTGAAGTGATCATTTCGATCGCCGCCGATTTCGCATCCGTGAGGGATCCGCTGGAAAACGCAACCGTCACCCTGGAGGACAAGCCCTTCGACGCCTGGCGCTTCACCCACTTCACCTCCGGCGAACTCAACGACCCGCAGGTCAGCAGCGCCATCGCGGACCCCGACGGCGACCAGCTCGCGAATCTCATCGAATACGCGATGGCACTCGATCCGAATCTACCCGGTGTTTCCACCGCCATCCTCAGTGAAACCGGCGGCTATCTGACTCTATCCGTTTCCAAAAACCTCGAAGCCGGCGACATCACCTGGGCCGCCGAAGTCAGCGCCGACTTGGTGAATTGGGACGACGCCTTCAGCCTAACAGAAACCAGCACCGCCTTCCAAGCCCGCGACACCGTCCTCACCAGCGACGCCGAGCGGCGGCTGATCCGCCTGCGCATCACCCGGCCCTGAGGTGCGCATGAGATGAGTTGTAGCGGCGTCTCTATGAGCGCCGGGCGAATGAAATGTCAGAATGGAAGAATTTCCCATTTCCATCCAATCCCTCTTATCCGTGATCATCCGTGAAATCCGTGGTCAAACTCTTCATTCTTCCACGCCGTCTCCCCAACCAAATTTCAACTTGCCGATCCGCCTTGCGCTGATAGGGATCGCTGCGGGACAAGTGCCGCCTGCGGTTCACCTCCCGGCATTTCACCCACCAACACCATTCATCCTATGAGCTTAGCTTGGGACGTGCTTCAGCACTATCAGATCGAAAAGGCCAGAAATGCGGCGGATCTCGCCTCGATGAAAATCGACAGTCTCTCGGCCCGGAAGGACAATACCAAGCAGGAGCTTGAGGAGCTGACTCTGGCTTGCCAGGCCATGTGGGAGCTGCTTCGGGATCACATCGGATTCACCGACGACCATCTCAAGGCGAAGATTCTCGAGATCGATGCGAGAGATGGATCGGTTGACGGAAAGATCGGTGCCGAATTGATCGACTGCCCTCATTGCGGGCAAAAGGCCAGCACCATCAAGCCCAACTGCATGTATTGCGGCAATCGTTTGCCCAGTCAGCACGTCATGAAATAAACGACCCTAACACTATCACACACGGATTCCCGCATGAGTCGGCACGCCAAGCGGAGAAAGAAGAACTCCTCAGGCCGAAGTGATGGACTGAGTGCATGGATGTGGTTGCGGCGTCCCGCCGCGACTAGTCAGTGACATTGCGGCGAGACGCCGCAGCCACGGCCTGCCGCGAGACGCGGCAGCCATCTGGGCCTTAC
>JBIPMR010000696.1:0-3024 GCA_044369025.1 Luteolibacter sp. | reverse complement strand
GCCGGGTGAAGGATGATTTGGTGGAAATCCGCGGAATTTCCCAAGCGACCGTGCTCGGTGCGAACAAACTGGAGATCGCGATCGAGGCGGATCCGATGCGTTTGCGCGATTACGGGCTGACCTTCGCCGACCTCAGCGGCGCCATCCAGCGTTCGTCGCTCGACCTTCCCGCCGGCCAAATCCAGACGGACGAGGGAAATTTGATGATCCGTTCCAAGGGCCAGGCCTACACCCGGACCGATTTCGAAGACATCGTCATCAGCAACAACCAAGGCTCGGAAGTCAAACTCGGCAACGTCGCGCGAGTGACCGACGGCTTTGAGGAAGGTCGCCAAACCCACCGCTTCAACGGCAAACCGGCGTTGATGGTGGAAGTGCTGCGGTTGAACAATGAAAACGCCCTCGAAATCGCCGAGGCGGTGAAACGTTACGCGCAGACCGGCCCCGAGCGGTTTCCTCCGGGAATTTCCCTCCACATCTGGGACGATTCGTCGATCGAGCTGGAAGGCCGACTCGGCACGCTGGTCACCAGCCTGCTCCAAGGCGGGCTGCTGGTGCTCATCGTGCTCGGCTTGTTTCTGCGGCCGATGATCGCGTTTTGGGTGGTGATGGGCATCCCGGTCGCCTTCGCCGGCGGTTTCATCATGATGCCGTTCTTCGGAATCACGGCGAATGTGATGAGCATTTTCGGCTTCATCATCGTGGTCGGCATCGTGGTGGATGACGCGATTGTCACGGCGGAGAACATTTATATCAAGCTGAAGGAAGGCGTGCCGCCGCTCGACGCGGTGACCGACGGGGCCAAGGAAGTCGCGGTGCCGGTGACCTTCGGCGTGCTGACGACCATCGTGGCGTTTGTGCCGCTGATGTTTTTCGAGGGATTTTACGGATCGTTCAGCAAACAAATCCCGCCGGTGGTCGGGGCGGTTTTGATTTTTTCATTGATCGAGAGCAAGTTGGCGCTGCCTTGCCACCTCAAGCACGTCAAGGTCCACCGCCACCGCTTGAATGCCTTCGAGCGCTTTCAAAAAACCATTGCCGACAGCCTGGAAACCTTCGTCGAGCGGATTTATGACCCGGCGCTGCGGTTCACCACCCGTCATCGCTACACCACGCTGGCGGCGTTTTTGGCCTTGGCGATGGGCTCGATCGGGATCCTGACCAGCGGGCGGCTGGGATTTGTCAACATGCCGGCCATCGATCAAAACCGGATCAACGCCCGCCTTCAAATGCCCAACGACACGCCGGTCCACGTCACCGAGGAGCGCGTGCAAAAAGTGGCGGCCGCAGTGGACCAGCTCCGCAGCGAATTCGTCGATCCGGGCACCGGCGAGTCGTTGATTCACGACGTGCTGACCTCGAGCGGCGGCCGGATCGGACGCTCGGGATTTGATCCGCGGCAAGGCTCGGTCACCATCAACGTGCTCGATCCCGGAATGCGCTCGGAACCCGGGCCGAAAAACAGCGAGATCGCGACCCGCTGGCTGCAGCTCGTCGGCCGGCTTCCCGATGTGGACAATTTGCGGATCTCCGGCGACCGCGGCGGCGGTGGCGGCGGAGGAGGGGAGAACGAGATCGAATCGCTCGAAGTGGAAATCCGCGGTCCCGCCTCCGAGGCGAAAACCGAAGTCACGCGGGAAATCGAGGACATGCTCGAAGCCTACGCCGGGATCGCCAGCGCCTGGAGCAACGCCGGTGGAAATCGCGACGAGTTGCTGGTCACGATCCGCCCGGAAGGCGAATCGCTCGGCCTGACCCAGCGCGATCTCGCCAACCAGGTGCGCGCCGCGTTTTTCGGCCAGCAGGCCCAGCGGGTGCAGCGCGACCGCGACGACATCCGGGTGATGGTCCGCCTGCCGATCGAACAGCGCCAATCCCTGAGCACGCTCGACCAACTCCGGATCCGCACGCCCGCCGGCGGCGAGGCACCATTCCGGACGGTGGCCACCGCCGAGTTCGCCCGCACCCGTTCGGAAATTTCGCGCATCGACGGCGCGCAGGTGGTTTCCATTTCGGCGCAGCCGGTGGATGAAACGGTGGACGTGGTGGCGATTTCCCGGAATCTCGCGCCCCAATTGGATGCGATTCTCAACACGCATCCCGAGCTTTCTTGGCGCTATCAAGGTTACGTCGCCGAGCATGAGGAAACCAAACAGCGCACCGTGGTCGGCGGGGTGGCGTTGTTCTTCGCGTTGTATGCGCTGCTGGCGATTCCGTTCCGGTCGCTCTATCAGCCGTTTTTCGTGATGTTGGCGGTGCCCTTCGGCGCGATCGGCGCGTTGTTCGGCCACATGATCATGGACATCACGCCGTCGTATCTTTCGATCTTCGGCATCCTCGCGCTGGCCGGGGTGGTGGTGAACGATTCGCTGGTGATGGTCGATTTCATCAACCAGCGGAAGCGCGCCGGGGAAACCAATCTTTTCGAAGCGGTGATCCAGTCCGGCACCCGCCGTTTCCGGCCGATTCTGCTGACCTCGCTGACGACGTTTGTCGGCTTGGTGCCGCTGATTTTCGATCCCTCGTTGCAGGCGCAACTGCTGATTCCGATGGCTACCTCGCTGGCTTTCGGGATCCTGTTCGCCACGATCATCACGCTGTTTCTGATTCCCGCATCGTATTTGGCGGCGGAAGACATCGTCGGGCATCTGGCGCGCGGTTGGGCGTGGTTCAAACGACCGTTCCAACCCGAAGAACCCGAACTGGTGAATCCGGAAACCCACTGAATCCACGATGAAACTTCTCCGCCCCGCTTTTTTGTGCGCTGTTCTAGTTTTAGGTTCCTGCGAATTCGGCAGCTTCAACCGTCCGGTGGACGACCTCAGCATCCGCACGCCCGGTTCGTGGACGGCGGTTGCCAGTGGCAGCGAGGGCCGGATCTCAAGCGGCTGGCTGGCAGGGCTGGGGGACTCCGGACTGACCAAAACCGTCAATGAAGCGCTGGCGAACAACCGGGATTTGAAAGTCGCCGCCGCCCGCTTCCGCGAGGCCGGGCAGGCGTCGATCATCAGCCGCTCGCGCAGC
>JBIPMR010000084.1:0-9328 GCA_044369025.1 Luteolibacter sp. | reverse complement strand
ATCAACTTCTGGGCGCGCCTTGGCGATGGCGAGCGCGCCGACAAGTTGCTCAAGATGCTCTTGCGCCCTGCGGCGGGGACCGGAGTAAACATGACTAAGGGGGGAGGTTCGACGGCAAATCTGTTCTGTGCCCATCCGCCGTTCCAGATCGATGGCAATTTCGGTGGCTGCGCCGGCATCGCGGAGATGCTGCTGCAATCGCACGCCGGCGAGATCGAACTCCTGCCCGCCCTGCCCAAAGCCTGGCCTAACGGCAGCGTGCGCGGTCTGCGCGCCCGGGGTGGCTGCATTGTCGATATGACCTGGCGAGACGGCAAAGTCACCGCCTACCGCATCGCCTCCGCCGCGCCCCATGAGGTGAAGGTTCGCATCAATGGCGAAACCAAAACCCTTCAAGCTGACAAAATCTAAGTTAACCATGCATATCACCCGATCACTCGCCCTCGCTGCCATCCTGCTCGCCCCGATGATTCGGGCGGAGTCGGCTTTGAAAATTGAAAACACGCTTTACGCAGTCGAATATGATCCTTCCGCTGCGGAGTTTTCTATCCTTCACAAGCCGTCGGGAAAAACCTTCGCGAAAAACGGCAAGCTGGAAAACGGCGGTGGAAAAGCGGCCGTCATTCCCGTCAAGGACAAGACCTTCGGCGAAGGCCGGGCGATTGAAATCATTTCACCTAACGGCAACAAGGACAGGATCACGCTTTGCCCGGACCTGCCCTTCGTGCTGTTCAGCGGCTCCTTACACAACGGCGCCAACGATCCGGTAGTCCACAACAAGGTCCGCACCGTTTCCGCGGCAGTGGTAACCGGAGCCGCCTTGTCCGATGTGAAAACTCTCGGCACCGGCGGGCTTCTGCCACCTGACAAGAATCCCGGAAGTTATGCCTTTCTAACCATCGCCAATCCCGCTTCGCGCAGCGGCGTGGTCGGCGGTTGGATCACGCACGACCGCGGGAGCGGCGTGGTTTTTTCACCGGTGAAAGATGGCGCGGTGCGGATGCAGGCGCAGATCGACTATGGCCGTCTGCGGATCAAGCCGGGTGCGGATGCCGAGACCGAAACCTTTGCGATGGGATGGTTCGACGATGCCCGCTTCGGCATGGAATCCTATGCGGACGCGATTGCCAAAGTCTATTCCGTCAAGTTGCCGCGCCAGCAAGCGGGCTTCTGCACTTGGTATATGGAGAAACACGCCGGTGCCTGTGACGAAGTGCATTTGCCACAAGTCTCGGCGGTCGCAGCGAAGGAGTTGAAGCCATTCGGTTTCGATTTCATCCTCATCGACGACGAGTGGCAGGACGGCGAAAAGCTCAACGGCCCGAAGAAAAATTTCACCACCCACGCGCCCAACGGTCCCTACCCAAGCGGCATGAAAAAAGCGCAGGAAGGCATTTCAAATCTCGGCCTTGTCCCCGGCATCTGGTTCATGCCCTTCGCCGGAACTCACAATGATCCGCATTTCAAAGATAAGCAGGATTGGTTTGTCAAAAACCCCGAGGGTAAACCCTACGACACCGCTTGGGGCGGCACCTGCCTGGACATGACGAACCCCGCCGTGCAAGACTACGTGCGCGAAATCTCGCATCGCATCGCGCACGACTGGGGATACAAGGTTTTCAAAATGGACGGCTTCTGGACCGGCAGCGCCACCAAGCAGGTCTATGTCAATGACGGCTATGTCGAGGACAACATCGGCGACGCCACCTTCCACAATCCGGAAAAGACAAACATCGAGGCCCTGCGCGACGGCACCCGCCTTGTCCGCGAGGCCGCAGGGCCGGAAGTCTTCCTGCTAGGTTGCTGCGTCTCTCAGAATATGCGTTCGTTCGGCGGCAGCTTCGGATTGCTGGATGCCATGCGCGTGGGACCGGATACCGCCGGGCTCATCGGCTCGGCCCACGGATCGAGGCTGTGGTTTCTCCACGGCCGTGTCTGGTGGAACGATCCCGACTGCGTATTTGTGAGGAAAAGCGTCCACATCGATCGAGCCCGTCTCAACGCTGCGTGGACCGCCATCTCCGGCCAGCTTTTCTATACCAGTGACTGGATGCCGAAAACCCCGCCAGAGCGACTCGACATCGTCAAACGTTGCATCCCCGCGCACGGCCTCAATGCCCGACCGGTCGATGTCTTCGAGAGCGATGTCGCCAAGGTCTGGCTTCTATCAGACACCCGCCAGGCGGCGCGCCGCGATGTCGTGGGCCTCTACAACTGGAGTAACGGCACGGATGACATTTCGATCAAGGCCGACCGCATCGGCCTGCCTTCCGCAAGCGGATATGTCGCCTTCGATTTCTGGGCCGACAAGTTCATCGCGCCATTCACCGACACGATCACCGCATTGCTTCCGGGAAACTCCTGCCGCATTCTCGCAGTTCGCCCTGTCTCCTCTGAGCCGCAGCTTATCAGCACCTCGCGCCACGTCACCCAAGGCATCATTGATGTCACCGAAGAGAAATGGGATGCTGCAACATCCGTCCTCTCAGGCACCAGCAAGGTGGTGGCAAACGACCGCTACGAACTGCGAGTCGTCCTGCCCGTCGGCGCGAAATCCTGGCGTGCCACCGCCGTCAACGTTTCCGACGAAATCAAAGCCACCTTCCAACAGGACGGCCCCAAACTGCGAGTCGCATTCACCAGTCCTACCAGCCGCGAAGTAAAATGGAGCATCCGCTTCGAGCCGGCAAACATCGAAGTCGCAACGCCATCGGCGGTTACCCAGCTCAAAGCCAGCTGCGATTTCCGAGCCGTAATTTTGAGCTGGAGCGACATCAACGCCGACTCCTACCGCATCGAGCGCAACGACGGGAAGGTCTTCGACTCCACCCTCAACACCTTTACCGACACCTCCGTAAAATTCGATACCACCTATCATTACACCGTCTCCGCACGCAACTGGACCGGAGCCATTTCACCCGCCGCCACCGTGGAAATCACACTCAAAGCCCCGCAGCGACCCGCCACGCCGCCCGCGCCGACGATCCACCTCAGCGACCTGAAAGCCACCAGCGTCAAAAACAGTAGGAGCGCACTCGCTCCTGACAAATCCGTCGCCGGCGGACCATTGCTCCTTGAGGGCAAGACGTATGCCAAAGGCATCGGCGCCCATGCCAACTCCATCGCCGTCTATGACATCCCGGAAAAAGCTGCGCGGTTCGTCGCCCTTGTCGGCATCGACGATTCACAAAAATCCAACCCTCGTTCCAGCGTCGTATTCCAGGTTTTCGGCAACGTGAAGGAAATGGGCGAAAAGCCAGTCCTCATCGCTGAGTCCCCCGCCCTGTCCGACAAATCACTCAGAAGCTGGGCCTTCGATCTGGAACTGAATACCCGTTTCAAGGAACTGCATCTCGTCGTGACCGACGCCGGCGACGGCATTGCCGCCGATCACGCGAACTGGGTCGATGCCGGATTCATTATCGGGAAAGTGAAATGATGAAAACCGGAGCAATAAAACGAATTCCCTGGAAAACAAAAACACTCCTCGCCATCCTGTTTGCCTCCAGCGTATCCGCTCTGGCGGCCGATCCCACAACGACCATCTGGTTTGACAAACCGGCTGCGAGCTTTCACGGGTCGCTGCCGCTCGGCAACGGGCGCCTCGGCGCGATGGTCTTCGGCGGGGTGGACGAAGAGCGGATCGTGCTCAACGAAAGTTCGGTCTGGTCGGGTTCGCCGGGTGACGACAACCGGGAGGGAGCCCACGCCGCGTTGCCGGAGATCCGCCGCCTGCTCGCCGAGGGAAAAAACCGCGAGGCCGAGGCGTTGGTCAACCAGACCTTCACCTGCAAAGGCCCCGGATCGGGGGGCGGCAGGGGTGCTAATGTGCCGTTTGGTTGCTACCAAGTGCTCGGCAATCTGCGGCTCAAATTCCAGAACCCGACTCCGGCAGGCGCTGTCGGAGCGAATGCCACGGCGTCGTCCGTCGGGAACTACACGCGAACCCTCGATTTGCGCTCGGGGGAGGGGATTGTTTCCTATCAAAAAAACGGCCGCGCCCTCACCCGCGAGCATTTTATTTCCGCACCCGACGAGGTGTTTGTCTCGCGCCTCAGCGGCCCGGTTTCCGTGACCCTATCGCTGGACCGCCCCGAGCGATTCCAGACGACGGCGGTGAACGACAATGAACTGCTGATGACTGGCACGCTGAACGACGGGCGTGGCGGAAAGGGCATCACCTATGCCGGGCGTTTGCGCGTGGTGGCGCGCGGGGGATCGGTGAAGGCGGAGGGCAACAACCTCGTGGTCACCGCTGCCGAGGAGGTGGTCCTGTTTTTCGCCGCTGCCACCGACTACCGGGGGTTTGCTGGCCGGCAGGTGAGCGACCCGCTCGCGGCGACGACGGCGGATCTCGATAAGGCGGCGGCCAAATCCTTCGAGGATTTGCGGGCCGCGCAGAGGGCGGACCACCAGAAATGGTTCGACCGGGTCGAGCTTCGCCTGCCGGCGACCGCGAACAGCGCCTTACCGACCGATGCACGCCTGGCGGGCTTTGCCAAGGGGGACCCGGACCCCGCCCTGGCGGCGCTCTATTTTAACTTCGGCCGGTATCTCTTGATCTGTTCCTCCCGCCCCGGCGGCTTGCCGGCGAATTTGCAGGGCATCTGGGCCGAGGAAATCCAGACGCCATGGAACGGCGACTGGCACCTGGACATCAATGTGCAGATGAACTACTGGCCCGCCTTGGTTTGCAACCTGCCGGAATTACAGGAGCCGCTGAACAAGCTCATCGCCTCGCTGGTCGAGCCGGGGAGCAAGACGGCCAAGGAGTATTACAACGCGCGCGGTTGGGTGGCGCATGTCATCGCCAATCCATGGGGCTTCACCGCTCCGGGGGAAAGCGCCGTATGGGGAGCCACCACCGGCGGATCGGCGTGGCTGTGCGCGCATCTGTGGGATCAATACGCGTTCACCCTCGACCGCGAGCATTTGAAGCGGGCGTATCCGATCATGAAGGGCAGTGCGGAGTTCTACCTCGACAACATCTGGGAGGACCCGAAGAGCAAATGGCTGGTGACCGGTCCCTCGAACTCGCCTGAAAACGCATTCAAACTCACGAATCGAGTCAAAGCCCATGTGTGCATGGGCCCGACCATCGATATGCAACAACTGCGCGAGTTGTTCGGGAACACTGCTCAGACCGCTGAAATCCTCGGGGTCGATGCCGAGCTTCAGACCGAGCTGAAAGAAAAGCGTGCCCGCCTTGCGCCGAATCAAATCGGCCCGGATGGCCGCTTGCAGGAATGGCTGGAGCCGTATGCCGAACCCGAGCCGAACCACCGGCACTGTTCGCCGATGTATGGGCTGCATCCCTATAATGAAATCACACCACGCGGCACGCCGGAGCTGGCGGAAGCCTGCAGGAAACTCCTCGAGGCCCGCGGCGATGATAGCACCGGCTGGTCGCTGGCATGGAAAATCAACTTCTGGGCGCGCCTTGGCGATGGCGAGCGCGCCGACAAGTTGCTCAAGATGCTCTTGCGCCCTGCGGCGGGGACCGGAGTAAACTATAGCGGCGGGGGAGGTTCGTCGGCAAATCTGTTCTGCGCCCATCCGCCGTTCCAGATCGACGGCAATTTCGGTGGCTGCGCCGGCATCGCGGAGATGCTGCTGCAATCGCACGCCGGCGAGATCGAACTCCTGCCCGCCCTGCCCAAAGCCTGGCCTCAGGGCAAAGTCACCGGCCTGCGCGCACGCGGCGGCTTCACCGTGGATATCGAATGGAAGGATGGCAAAGTCGTTGCGGCGAATCTTCAGAACCTCAACGGCAACCCCTGCTCCGTCAAAATCAACGGCACAACCAAGCCCATTCGCTCCGCCAAAGGCGAAACCACCAAGCTCCTTTAATCCAATCCCAAAGAACCAGCATGCTGTGAAGAAAAACCTCCTCGCCCTCGCGGCCCTTTTGCTGGGGCCGCTGGCCTCGCTCCATGTTTCCGCCGCGACAGTCGATTCTTCGGGGTTGGCCGAAGGCGAACCAAGGCAATACCGTGGCGAGGCCCTGTCGAAAATTGCCATGCCGGTCGGCGGGATCACCGCCGGTCAGCTCTACTTCCATGGCGATGGCGGCCTGGGCCTATGGGATATCATGAATGTGCGCTCGTTCGGCGATGCCCGGCTGCTGCGAAAGTTTCCGAACCCCGCCCGAATGCTCCAACAAGGTTTTGCGGTGCGGGTGTGCGACGAAAGGGGCGCAATGAAAATTTTTCCGCTCACCTTGAAGGACTTTCCACAGACCACCTTCACAGCGGAATACCCGGCAGGGATTGTGAGTTATCAGGCGGACGGGAAACTTCCACTCGAGATCACGCTTGAGGGCATCGCACCGTTCGTGCCGCTTGACGCGGCTGCATCCGGGATTCCTGCCGCCTTCCTGCGCCTCACACTCAAAAACAAAGGCACCGAGGAAATAAAGGGGGACCTTCTCGGCTGGCTCGAAAACGGGGTTGCCATCCACTCGGGTCGCTCCGAGGACGGGGTCCGCACCGCCGCCGTGCGCCGTTTGCCCGGTGCGCTGGCGATCGACTTCGCTGCCATTCCCGCATTCAACGGGCAGGTTTCCCCGGTCGAGCCGCCTGTGCTCGTGGCCGATTTTGAAACCACCGACTACATGGGCTGGAAAGCGACGGGCACGGCCTTCGGGATCAGTCCGACGGCCCTTTCGGCGCTGAAGACTCCGCGCCGGAACGCGAGCGGCAGCGCCTGTGCGAGTTCCTTGCATGCAGGCCCGGAAGCCACCGGTGTGTTGGAATCCCCCGAGTTTTCGATCAATCGCGAGATCCTTCGTTTCAAGACCGCCTTGGGTCGTGATGGGGAGAAGATCAAAGTGGAGCTTGTGAGCGATGGAAAGGCCGTCCGCAAAGCGACCGGCCATGGCGGAAAAAGCTTCAAAGGCATCGAATGGAATGTGCGCGATCTGAAGGGGAAATCCGCACGCCTCGTGGTGACCGATCAAAGTGCCACGGCGGGAATCCTGCTCGATCAGGTCGAGCTGTGCGATGGCAACCGGCTCGCGCCGCTGAAGGATCGCCCGGATTTTGGCACGATGGCATTTCTGCTGCTCGACCCTCCGGCAGATGCCGTTGCACAACCCTCGGTAAGCGGTGACCTGGCGGCGGGCCCGTTGCCGGCTCCGGCGGAGATCCCGCTCGGGGAGTCCCAACTCGGCATGATCACCTCGCCGTTTGCGCTGAAGCCCGGCGAGTCGCGCACCTTGACCTTCGCCGTGGCCTGGCATTTTCCCAATCTCGAACTGGTCGATTGGGGGAAACTCCAGGGAAGCGGGCGTTGGTATGCATCGCAATTTTCCTCTGCTGCCGCCGTGGCGGACAAACTTGCCGAAGACGGATTGGAGATCGTTCGACGCACGGATTTGTGGAGGAAGACATGGTATGACTCGACGCTACCGCGCTGGGTGCTCGACCGTGCGATCGCCAACCTTTCCACCCTCGCCACGAACACCTGCTACCGCTTTCAGGACGGGCGGTTTTACGGATTCGAAGGCGCGCACTCCTTCATCGGGACCTGCAACCATGTCTGGCACTACGATGAAGGAGCCGGGCGCCTTTTCCCGGAACTCGAGATGTCCCTGCGCACTCAAGCTGACTTTGTTCCCGGCGTCGGCATCAAGTCGGATGGCAGCATTCCCATGCGCATTGATGGTCAGCTGGGTGCGTTGGATCCCTTGCCCAAGCAGCCCATCCTCTTCGGCCCCGGCTATGCACATTGGGCATCCATCGACGGTCAGTGCGGCATCATCCTCCGCGCGTATCGCAATCACCTCACATCTTCCAATGCCGACTTCGTCAAAAAATATTGGCCGCAGATCAAGCAAGCCACCCAATGGCTTTTTGCGCAGGACAGTGATGGCGACAATCTCCCCGACCGTGTGACCCACCACACGCTGGATGAGGATATTGCCGGACCCAGCCCGTGGATTTCCAGCCTTTGGCTCGCCGCGGCGACCGCTTCGGAAAAAATGGCAGGGATCGCCGGCGACGAGGACTTCGCTCAAGAATGCCGGAAGCGCGCGGCCGAGGGACAAAAGAACTTTGTCGCCAAGCTTTGGAATGGCGACCGCTTCGTCCACCGCGCGCCCGACTCCGAAAAATGGCGTCCCGGGTCCTACGATGGCAGCCACATCGACCAAGTGCTTGGCCAGCAGTGGGCCTGGCGCACCGGTCTTGGGCGGATCCTGCCTGAAAAGGAAACCAAGGCCGCGCTGGCCTCGATTTTCCGAAACAATTTTTTTGAAGATCTCGGTCCGTATTACTCCCAACCCGAAAACAAACCAAGCCGCCCCTTCTCGGTGGCGGGCAATGCCGGAACTGTGATGGCGACCTGGCCCGAGGGTTCTTACCGTCCCAATGGGAAAATGCCGGGGCACGAATGGAACGCCAACGTCGCCTTCCATCAGGGCTTCTACAACGAGACGATGAGCGGCTTTGAGCATGCGTTCGCTTCTCACCTCATTTACGAGGGCATGGTCGCCGAGGGCCTCACAGTCGCGCGTGCCGTCCACGATCGGCATCAGCCCAACAGTCCGAAAAAAGGCAACCCCTTCAATGAACCCGAGGCCGGCAACCACTACGCCCGCGCCATGGCCTCCTATGCTGTTTTCCTTGCCCTGGGCGGCTTTGATTACGACGGCCCCGCGGGTCACATCGGCTTCGCGCCGAGAATCACCCCGGAAAACTTCAAGACCGCCTTCACCGCCGCCGAGGGCTGGGGCAGTTTTCATCAAAAAGCGGAAGGCGGAAATTTGAAGGCGGAAATCGCCCTGCAATGGGGCAAGCTCCGCCTGCGCACGATCAGCCTTGCCACGGATTCAAAACCCGTCTCAGCGACCGTCGAAGTGAATGGCAAACCGCTTGTTGCGGAACTCACCTTTGCCGACGGCATCTCAACGCTTGTGTTGCCGGAAAATGTCACCCTTACCGCAAACCAAATCATCCAGGTTCAGTTAAACGCCAGGTAAAACCCAACCCACCAGCAAAAAGGGTCAGTGAAAGCGCCGGGATAAACCGGCTTGGAATAGAGAATGAAAGAGTCTTACAGAGAAAACCTAGCCAGTAGCTCTGGCCACAAGCCCTACGCTAGGAGCGGTGACGCTCCGGGTGTAGCATGGGTGCGTGGCGACGCAGGCCAGCCATCGAGCTCCGAAATCCAGATGGGGAAATTTTTCTTTCCGTTAAATTGTTAAAATCTCAGCAGGCTGGCTGATGGACATTCGATAGGAGAATCCGATCTCACCTGCAAGCTCCGAATGCACTCCCGCGCTGGGAAGGGCCGGTGGAGTCGACGAGGAGCGGAGCGACGAGGCGGC
>JBIPMR010000692.1:0-3034 GCA_044369025.1 Luteolibacter sp. | reverse complement strand
TTCCCTAGCACCCGGAGTCAACGTCCTGAGGCTACGTTATGTGGGAAACGTAAAAATAAAATATCACGTAAATTGGACGAGGGTCGCAACATCCCGGCCATGAACCTCGGTGCGAAGAGATTCCTTCCGGCAAGTAGCGGCAATGTCTTAAATGTTAAAACGGGCAGATAGCTCCGTCGATGATCGGGTAGCCGGTCTCCGGGTCGATGTCCTGAGCAGTGGGCGTGCCTTGCCGGTGACTGCTGAGACTTGCCAGAGCACGGGCCATCAGTGGGTCGTCACCGGACAACCCGGACGCTTCGGACGGCTTCACGCCTATACTACGCGTAATATATATTCCCTCTTCTCTCTCTACCCCATCACAAGTGATGTCCTCCTGCTTCCGTAGCGCGGGGGTTGGAAAAAGCCGTCCGAGGCGTCCGGAATTATCTGGATCACATGCAATCTCCGGCAAGGAATCATCGGCACCCCCAACATCATCCACCAAATGGGATTTGAGGCGAGCGGGATCAACCCGTCCAATCCGTCCAAGCTCCACCTCGCGCTCAGGTGACTTCGACTTGATCAGGGCGTCGGGACGACGGACGCGGATCAGACATGCCCCACGTCTGCGGGTCGCAGGGTCGCCGGCCAAAGCCAGAATGCGCTTGCGGTGCTCATGCCCCGGCGCGCCCGGACAGGTGACGCAGCCGAATTTCCCGTCTTGATAGATTACCAGATGCACACCTGTGGTATCGCGGTCTTCCTCGGCACACGCGGGACAGCGGGCGAGAGTTTTCCCGCCGCACTGCCGCACGTTCTCCAGTCGTGAGAGGTCAAGGCTCATGGCTGTTGCGGGGTGATGAGCTTGACCCGGCGGAATCCACGGGCTGCTTTGCCATTGCGGCTGCAGTCGTTGCATCGCACTGATTGGAACATATCGATCATCAATGACGGAAGCTCGTTGTTGATCTTGCTCGCGGGCAGCGGATCCCAACCACGCTCGGGGCAGTAGTGAGCATAAGCCTGAATGATCTCGGATACCGTTAGGTCGCTGCCTTTTTCAAGTTCGACGCATTCCCGCAGGAAGAAGCGAAGGCTGTCGCTCTCGGCCAGAAGCGAATCAACCACGCCCGCCTGACGCGGAGTGAGCCGGATGTCGCCGGTTTCCTTGATGTCACGCAGCAGCATGTGCAACCCGTGCAACGCCCAGTTGAGAATGCCGGGACCTTCCTCGCGGATGAGCAGTTCACCGAAGTTCGGAATCTTCACCTTCGGCGGTGGCGACTCATAGCGGACGATCAACATCCGCCGACGCCATGCGCCCACGTCACCTTGCAGCTTCACTTTAAGCCGACAGTTGGAAGTCATGAGGATGTTGAACTTCCCTTGGAACTGGAAGGAGCCGGTGCCGCCTTTCTGCTCCGCGTCGAACCAGTCGCCGCCGACCAGTCCCTTGATGACCGGCGCTCCCTTGGACGTGAGGAAATCGGCATCCACGTCCACGCCGACGAGCAGCGTGCGCCGCAGGAAGCGGAATAACTCGAAACGCTCACCGAGGTGGCCAGTGCGGAGCTGGGTCACGTTCTCGCGGCCAATCAGCGCTTGCAGGACGATGCCATACTGGGATTTTCCACGCCCCGGCTCGCCGTCGAGGATGACAAACCGCTGGATCAGGTTTTCACCCAACAAACATTGGCCGGCCATTTTCTGGAGCAGGATCGCATCGTCCGGGTGGACAGCAGGAAGAAGCAGTTGATCGAGGAAACGTGGGCATTCCGCTTGGGGATCAAACGCGATGGGCGAACGGTTGCGGCTGCGGAACTCGGGCGAGAAATCCGCTTCGATGCATCGCTCGTCCTCAAAGCGGAGCATGCAGTTTGCCAGATGGACGGCGCGGGGCCGTTTGGAGAAGGCGTCGCGATGTTCCACGATGCCCTTGAGGCGGGAGCTGATCGCGTTGAGGTTTTTCTCGTTGCGGAGGTTTTCCAACAGACGCATGGACTCCTCCTGCCGTGAGACCTCCAACATGCGGTAGGAAATGACATCCTTGATCGCTTCGGGGGAAATCACCGAGTAGGCACCCGTCCCGTCGTCATAGTGGAAGAAGGTTCGCTCCTCAGGTTCATGCAAGACGGTGTTTTCGGATGCGTAGAGCGCGGCCCAATATGCCTCGTTGATACCCTTGATATAACAGGTGCCGTTACTGTCCGGTTTGGTGAAGAACACCGGCACGCCATAACGCCGGATGATCGGGTCGTCGGACTCGCCATCAGGGACGACAAGTTCATCGGCGCTAGCCAGCCACGGCAAGTTCAGATCGTCAGGCCAGTTGATTGACTCGAACGGCATGGTGACGGGGGACACCTCGGGCAACCGGGTGTAAGTCATGCCGTCCGGGTGGAGGCCGTGAATCATCGTGCAGACGCCCGTGGAGCGCCATTCGCCCCACGCACTCCCGTCGGCCTGCTTGATGACGCATGGCCGGGGATAGGCACCGTCGATCCGCACCCACAGATTGCAGCCGCGCCGGCCACGGCTCCGCAATGTCTCCCTGAGCTTCGGGTTGAGCGCCAGGAACGGCTCGACCATTTCATCGTAGTCGATGTCGATGGAGCACAAGCCACCGGATGGCTCGCCGGTCAGCACGGCGATTCCCTCGGCGCTGTTGATCTCACGGATGAATTTCTCATCCCGCATTTTCTCGATGGTGGTTTTCTGCCATCCCTCCCAGCGTGGGCCTTTTTTGCCCTTGGTGGACGGGAGTAAAATCACGTCACCGCCCAGCAGTGAAATGAAGTGCTGCGAGATAGAGTCGGACGAATCGTTGACGGTATGCGCATTCATGAGCGGACTCCTTTCAACTGGGTGGAAGTGTCCGTCTTCGATTGGTCATCACTGGCGGCGGGGGGATTCCGGTCCTCTCGCCGCTCTCCTTCGAGAAGACTTTGGAACTGCTTCCGTTGCTCCATCCGCGCCAGGCGTATCTGATGCCTCTTGGGTGCCTCTTGTTTGAACTGCCGCGAGAGGATCGCCACCCGCTTGCTGATGGCGG
>JBIPMR010000693.1:0-3034 GCA_044369025.1 Luteolibacter sp. | reverse complement strand
TTCATGGATGGTGCGGTCCATGAAGTTTTTGATGGATGGGTATTCGCGGAAGTAGGCGTCGATGATGTTGGCGGCCTCGGTGCGGGGGATCGCGAGGCGCTGGCTGAGGCCGAAGGCGGAGATGCCGTAAATGATGCCGAAGTTCACCATCTTCGCGGTGCGGCGCATGTCGGAGGTGACGTTTTCCGGCTCCACGACGAAGACCTTGGCGGCGGTGATGGTGTGGATGTCGGCGTCGTTCTGGAAGGCTTCGATCATGGTGGCGTCCTGCGAGAGCGCGGCCATCACGCGCAGCTCGATCTGCGAGTAGTCGCAGGAAAGCAGGGTGAAGCCCGCGCGCGGGACGAAGGCCTTGCGGATCTTGCGGCCGGCTTCGGATCTAACCGGGATGTTCTGCAGGTTCGGATCGGACGAGGCGAGGCGGCCGGTGGCCGCGACGAGCTGGTGGAAATGGGTGTGGATGCGCCCGGTTTCCTGGACGATGTGGGTGGGCAGGGCGTCGAGGTAGGTGGACTTGAGTTTGGTGGCCTCGCGCCAACCGAGGATGTCGGCGATGATCGGGTGCTTGCCTTCGAGGGTGGCGAGGGTTTGCTCGTCGGTTTTGTATTGGCCGGTCTTGGTTTTTTTCGCCTTGTCGGCGAGCCCGAGCTGGTCGAAGAGGATCTCGCCTAACTGTTTGGGGGAGGCGATGTTGAACGAGCGGTCGGCGTGGGCGTGGATGGATTTCGCGAGTTCGTCGATTTGGATCTGGAGTTCGTCGCCGATCACGAGCAGCGCTGCTGGATCGACGGAAATGCCTTCCATTTCCATTCGCACGAGCACCGGCAGCAGCGGGCCTTCGATTTCGGTGAGGATGTTCTGCTGGTGCGCGGCGGCGAGCAGCGGGCGGATTTTGGCGGCGAGTTGGAAAGTGACGTCGGCATCTTCCGCGGCGTATTCGGCGAGGGCGGCTAGAGGGATGGCGGCGATGTCGAGGTCCTTAGAGGCTTTTTTGGTTTCGGCGAAATCGAACAGGTCGCCAGCAGTGGGGGGCTGGGCTTCGCGGTTGGAAACCGCGGCCACGTCGGCGAGTTTGACCGGGGTGTAGCCGAGCAGGATTTCGGATAGATAATCCATCGAGTGCCGGCGCTCGGGGGCGACCAGCGTGTCGGCGAGCATGGTGTCGAAGAACGGGCCGCTGACATCGATGCCGTGGTGGTGCAGGATGGAGAGGTCGAATTTGAGGTTGTGGCCGATTTTTTCGGCGGGGGAGGCGAGGATGGATCTCAGATTTGAGATTTGGGATTCGGAATACGGGAGATACCAGCCTTCGTGGGCTTTCCACGAGAAGGCGATGCCGAGCAGTTTCGCCTCAAAACGATCGAGCCCGGTGGTCTCGATGTCGAAGCAGTAGGATTTCTGTTGGGCGAGTTCGGCGAAGAGCCGGGCTTCGAGTTCGGGGGAGTCTGCGAGGTGATAGGTGTGCGGGACCTCGCGGATGGTTTTGAAGGTTTCGAAGAGGGTGGGGGTGGGTTCTTCATTCTGGGCTTGGCGGTTGGAAACCGCCGCCACGTCGGGGAACAGGCGCTTGGTGAGGGTGCGGAACTCGAATTCGTTGAACAGGGTTTTGATCGCGTCTTCGTTGCGCGGGGACAGGATCAGATCTTCCCAGGTCACTTCGATCGGGACGTCGAGGATGATGGTGGCGAGCTCTTTGGAGAGCAGCGCTTGGTCGGCATGGGTCTCGACGTTTTCCTTGAGTTTGCCTTTCAGTTTGGCGGCGTTGGCGATGAGGTTTTCGATCGAATCGAATTCGGCGATGAGTTTCTTGGCGGTCTTTTCGCCGATGCCGGGGATGCCGGGAATGTTGTCGGCGGCATCGCCCCAGAGGCCGAGGATGTCGATGACCTGGGCCGGGCGCTCGATTTCCCAGTTAGCGAGCATGGTCGGGAGGTCGATGATTTCGTGGTCCGAGCCTTTGCGTCCGGGTTTCCACATGCTGGTGGTTTCCGAAATGAGCTGGGCGAAATCCTTGTCCGGCGTGACCATGAAGGATTGGAAATCATCTTCTTCGGCGCGCTTCACCAAGGTGCCGATGATGTCGTCCGCCTCGAAGCCATCGACCTCAAGCACGGGAATGTGGAATGCCCGGCAAAGCGCCTTGACGTGGGGAATCGCGGCGGCGAGTTCCTCCGGCATTTCATCGCGCTGCGCCTTGTAGGCGGGGAAAAGGATGTGGCGCGGCGTCGGCGCGGAGGTGTCGAAGGCGACGCCGATGTGGGTGGGGTTTTCCTTTTCGAGAATCGCCAGCAGGGTGTTGATGAAGCCGTAGAGCGCGGAGGTGTTGGTGCCTTTCGAGTTGCGGATGGGATTTTGGATGAAGGCGAAATGCGCCCGATAAATCAGGGCCATGCCGTCGAGCAGGAAGAGGCGTTTCATGGCCGGAGCTTGGAGGGGCGATTCCGGAGAGTCCAGTGAATGTCAGGTGGACCTTGCCCGCCGGGTGCGGGACAAAAAAGCTCCCTCGTGGATCGATACTGCCGCGCGTCAAAATTGCTGCAAACGGGCGCATCCCCTGCGGAGCGCGAAGCCCAACAAGGAGGGGCGGAATCCGTCCGCCCTGCCCATGCTGAGCCAATGCCTGGCGGCTTGCCTCGGCCCATGGCCCGCACATGGTAGGGCGATGGATATCGCCCCTCCCTGAGGAATTCCCCAAATCTGATTCGCGGCAGTATCGGCCGATTTTTTTGTCCTGCGCCCGTTGCACTCTGCCACCGCACTCCATACCTTGGTGGACCTTTGGACTGCGGTGGGAAGCGAAGCGCCACACCGCTTTGGATGATTCGTCAGCACCGGCACCATGCCTTCGCGAAGAATCCAAAGCGGTGTCGCCGCTGCGCTCTGCCACCGCACTCCACACATTGGCGGCCCTTTGGACTGCGGTGGGAAGCGAAGCGCCACACCGCTTTGGATGATTAATCAACACCGGCACTCTGGCATCGTGAAGAATCCAAAGCGGTGTCGCCGCTGCGCTCTGCCACCGCACTCCATACAT
>JBIPMR010000691.1:0-3038 GCA_044369025.1 Luteolibacter sp. | reverse complement strand
CGCGGGGCATCCCGTTGAGCTCGTAGAACAGCGCGCGGCGTCCGGCGGAGTCGGCCTCACCGATGGAGATGAGTTTGATGGTGAGGGTCTTGCCGGTGTCGATTTCGATCTCGATTTCCTCGCCGATGTGGAGGCCGTAGAAAAACGCGGGAGTCGGCAAGCCGCTCAGGTCGTCATACTTGGTGCGGAAGTCGCAGAAGTCGGCGAAGACCTGGGGATACATCAGGTGCGAGTAGAGATCGTCCTCGCTGGCCGGGCGGCCGAGTTTGGCGGTGAGCTCGGCGCGGGTGGCGTCGAGGTCGATGGGCTCCGCGAGTTCGCCGGGGCGTTTGGTGGTCGGCTTGCGATTTCCCAACACCACCCTCTGCACCTCGACCGGCCAGCCACCGTCGGGTTGGCCGAGGCCGCCTGCGAGCATGTCGATGACGCTTTCGGGGAAATCGATCGAGCCGGGTTTGAGTTTCGGCACATCCGCCGCCTTGATGCCGCGGGTGACGAGGAACATGCACATGTCGCCGACGACTTTGGAGGATGGCGTCACCTTGACGATGTCGCCGAAAAGTTGGTTCACCTCGGCGTAGGTGCGGGCGATTTCGCGCCAGCGGTGGCCGAGGCCCATCGAGTTCGCCTGCTCGCGGAGGTTGGTGTATTGGCCGCCGGGCATTTCGTGTTCGTAAACCTCGGCGGTGCCGGCACGCGGTGCGGAATCGAAGGGTTTGTAGAATCCTAACACTTCCTCCCAGTAGTCGGAGAATTCGTTGAGCGAATCGAAATCCAGCCCGGGATCGCGCTCGGTGCTGGCGAGCGCGGCGCAGACGGAATTGAGGTTCGGCTGCGAGGTGGAGCCGGACATCGAGGCGATGGCGAGGTCCACGATATCGACCCCGGCCTTGGAGGCGGCGATGACCGAGGCGGCGTTGAGGCCGGAGGTGTCGTGGGTGTGGAAATGGATGGGAATGCCGATTTCCTCCTTCAGCGCGCTGACCAGCTTCCACGCGGCGTGCGGTTTGCAAAGGCCGGCCATGTCCTTGATGGCGAGCATGTGCGCGCCCATGCGTTCGACTTCCTTGGCCTTTTCGACGTAGTATTTCAGCGAGTATTTGTCGCGCTTTTCGTTGGTGATGTCGCCGGTGTAGCAGATCGCGGCCTCGCAGATCGATTTGCCGTGGTCGCGGACCGCCTCCATCGCGACTTTCATGTTAGGCAGGTAGTTGAGCGAATCGAAAATCCGGAAAATATCCATGCCGGAGTCCGCCGCGTGTTTGACGAATCCGGCGACGACGTTGTCCGGATAGTTCGAGTAACCGACCGCGTTGGAGCCGCGGAAGAGCATTTGGAAACAAATGTTAGGGACCTTCTCGCGCAGGCGGCGGAGGCGCTCCCACGGGCACTCGCTGAGGAAGCGCATCGCGGTGTCGAAGGTCGCGCCGCCCCACATTTCCAGCGAGAACAGGCCGGGGGTGCGGTGGGAAATCGCTTCCGCCACGCGCAGCATGTCGAAGCTGCGCATGCGGGTGGCGATCAGCGATTGGTGGGCGTCGCGCAGGGTGGTGTCGGTGATGAGCAGGCGTTTCTCATGGAGAATCCACTGCGCGAATTTCTCCGGGCCCAGTTCCAACAACACATCGCGGCTGCCTTTCGGTGGGACCGCATGGTGCTCGATGAGCAGCGAACGCGGGACGATCGCCTTGCTCATCGCGGTTTCCGGTTTCCAACCTTTGGCGGTGGGGTTGCCGTTGATGGTGATGTCGGATAGATAGGCGAGCGTGCGGGTGGCGCGGTCGCGGCGGCGCTTGAACTGGAACAGCTCGGTCTTGGTGTCGATCAGCTTGGTGTGGGCCTGGCCGGCGCGGAAGGTTTCGTCGGCGATGACGTTTTCGAGGAACGGGATGTTGGTTTTCACCCCGCGGATGCGGAACTCGCGCAGCGCGCGGTCCATGCGCTGGCAGGCCATCGGGAAATCGCGGCCCATCGCCGTGATTTTGACCAACATGGAATCATAATACGGCGTGACCACCGAGCCCGCATCGCCGGACGCGGCGTCCAAGCGGATGCCGAAACCGGCGGCCGAGCGGTAATTGAGGATGCGGCCGTAGTCCGGCGAGAAGTTTTTCTCGGGATCCTCGGTGGTCACGCGGCACTGGATCGCGAAGCCGATGCAGGGGATTTCCGCCTGCGGGGGGATGGCGATTTCCTCGCTGAAAAGCGAATGCCCGGCGGCGACGAGGATTTGCGATCTCACCAGGTCGATGCCGGTGACGCACTCGGTCACGGTGTGCTCCACCTGGATGCGCGGGTTCATCTCGATGAAGAACCAGTCGTTCTGATCCATGTCGTAGAGGAACTCGACGGTGCCCGCGTTGTCGTAGCCGATGCCCTTGGCGAGCGTGACCGCGGCGTCGCAGAGCTCCTTGCGGACCTTCGGATCCAGATGCATGGCGGGCGCCACTTCGACGACTTTCTGATAGCGGCGCTGCACCGAGCAATCGCGCTCGTGGAGGTGGACGACGTTGCCCTTCTGGTCGCCCAGGATCTGCACTTCGATGTGCTTGGCGCGGGAAATGTAGCGCTCGAGGAAAACCGCGGAATTGCCGAAGGCATTGAGCGCCTCGTTCTGCGCCTCGGCCAACAGGCCGGGGAGTTGCGAAGGTTTTTCCACCACCCGCATGCCGCGGCCGCCACCGCCGAACGCGGCCTTGATGATGAGCGGGAAACCGATGGCATGGGCCGCGGTGAGCGCCTGATCGGGATCGGTGATCGGCTCCTCGGTGCCGGGCAGGGTGGGGACCTTGAACTGGTGGGCCAGCGTCCGCGCCGCGGTCTTGTCACCCATGTTTTCCAACAAATCCGGCGACGGACCGATGAAGGTAATTCCCTCGCGCGCACAAGCCCGGGCGAACGACGCGTTTTCCGAGAGAAATCCGTAGCCCGG
The DNA here is from genome assembly GCA_044369025.1 of Luteolibacter sp. Classification (GTDB taxonomy): domain Bacteria; phylum Verrucomicrobiota; class Verrucomicrobiia; order Verrucomicrobiales; family Akkermansiaceae; genus Luteolibacter. Next base: position 106 of record JBIPMR010000691.1, on the reverse strand, counting down.
GTGGATCATCGTCACGCCCTTTTGTTTCGCCAGCGCCACGATCCCTTCGACGTCCAGATAGGCGCCGACCGGGCCTTTCGAGGAATCGAGCTGATAGGCCTCGTCC
>JBIPMR010000690.1:0-3043 GCA_044369025.1 Luteolibacter sp. | reverse complement strand
AGGTCGCTCCATTGCACACCCGATGGCGCGTTGTGGATTGGTTACGCGGGATACGGAGTGGGTCGTTTGAAGGGCGGGGAATATGCGAGAATCACCACTGCCGAGGGTTTGATGGACGATTACGCATCGCAGATTTTTTCCGACGGCCGGGGTTCCATGTGGATCGCCGGCAATCGCGGGTTGTCGCAAGTGAGTCTGGCGGAAATGACGGCCGTCGCGGAGGGGAGAGCCGAGCGGGTGCGCTCGCGGGGGTTCGGCCGCAGTGAGGGCCTGGTCAGCCTGCAGCCAAACTTCGATCAGTCCCCGGCGGCCTGCCGGGCGGGCGACGGGCGTTTGTATTTTGCGATGCGCAGCGGTATCCTGATGGTGCAGCCGGAAAAAGTCGCCGACAATTCCGTGCCTCCGCCGGTGGTGTTGGAGAGTGTCTCCGTGGATGACCAGCGGCTGGCGCAACACGAAAGCGGCTTGCCTTCGCAAGCTCCCGGTGGCGGTCACCGCGTGGATTTGCGCGCGCCAAATGCGGAGCTGCGGCTTGCCCCCGGTCACCGCAAGCTGGAGATCAATTTCGCGGCGCTGAGTTTCACTTCCCCGGAGAACGTGCAATTCCGCTATCAGCTCGATAACTTCGACAAGAAATGGATCGAGGCCGGCACGACGCGCAGCGCGACTTACCCGCAGCTGCCTGCCGGGGATTACGGGTTCCACGTCATCGCCTGCAACAATGCGGGGGTTTGGAATGAAACCGGAGCCTCTCTCAAACTGGTGGTGTCGCCCTTTTTCTGGCAGACTTGGTGGTTCCGCGGGTTGGCGCTGGCCGCGTTCACGGGCGGGGTGATCGGCATCGTTCGCTACGTGACTTTCCGGCGGCTGCGCGAGCGCATGCACAAGCTCAAGCAGGAAGCGGCCCTTCACCAGGAACGCGCCCGGATCGCCCGCGACATGCATGACGAAGTCGGGGCCAAGCTCACGCGGCTCTCGTTGTTAGGCGAGATGGCGGGTGGTCACGCGGACCTCTCACCGCGGGCAACCGCGGATGTGAAGGAGATTTCCGATACCGCGCGGGAAACCATTTTGGCGTTCGATCAAATCGTGTGGGCGGTCAATCCCCGCAATGACACCCTGGCGGATCTGATCAACTACCTCTGCCGGCATGGCGAAGAGTTTTTCGAAGGCAGCGCCACCCGCTGTGTGTTTGGTTTGCCGCAAGTGATCCCGCCCGTGATGCTTCCCACGGAAGTGCGGCACCAGGTCTTCCTCGCGGCCAAAGAAGCACTCAACAACGTGCTTAAACATGCCAAAGCCAGTGAGGTCTGCATTCGTTTGATCCTGCACCCGGAGGCGTTCGAATTGGTCATTCATGACGACGGCACCGGCTTCGACCCCGGCGCGCCGAGCAAACGAGCGGGCGGCGGCAGCGGGATGTCCAACCTTCAGGAGCGCATCCGTGGCATCGGCGGCCGCTTCGACTGCGCTATCCAGCCCGGCCAGGGCACCCGGATTTCTTTTTACGTGCCGATCCCCTGAGACCCCCGCAGAGTCCACTCAACCCAGCCATTCCAGTGCCACCGGAACTTCCGCCTGTCCTCTCTTTGTCCGACTATCCCGCCACCGCACCGCGTGCGACGCTTGCCAATCATGGACTCAGGAAGCGACAGGATTGGCATAGCGACGGTTTCAGAACCTAATGATAACGGTCTAACAGCCAAAAACGCCATGATCAAAGTCTCCATCGTCGAAGATGACACCCAGTTGCGGGAAACCCTGGTGCGCTATTTCGCCGGGCAGCCCGGTTTCCAGTGCCTGAGCGCCTACCCGACTGCCGAGATGGCCCTTGAGGATATTCCGAAGAATCCGCCCGATGTGGTGCTGATGGACATCAACCTGCCCGGGATGAGCGGCATCGAGTGCGTGCCCCGCCTGCATGCCGCCGTGCCAGCGCTCAAGATTATCATGCTCACCGTGTTCGAAGACAGCGAACAGGTTTTCAAATCGCTGTCCGCCGGAGCGTTCGGCTATCTGGTGAAGAGCAACCGCCCCGCCAAAATCCTCCAAGCCATCCGCGAGGTGTTCGAAGGCGGTTCGCCGATGTCCGGCCACATCGCCCGCATGGTCGTCCAGTCATTCGAACAACGGAAACCCGCCCCCGATGAGACCGATCGCCTCGCCCCGCGCGAACTCGAAGTGCTCCACGGCTTATCCTGCGGTCAGCCTTACAAACAGATCGCGGGTGAACTCGGCATCAGCCTCGGCACCGTCCGCACCTACATCCAGCGGATCTATGAAAAACTCCACGTCAACAGCCAAACCGAGGCGGTGATGAAATACGCCCGCCGCAGGGACGACCGCCGCCCGTAACCAACGGCCGAATGACCGCCGCCCACCCCTGCCCGGGCCTATTCCTGTCATCGTTTCATCCAACCACCCGCGATCCGGAAAATATGCCATTCGGTGGAACTCACTAAAACCAACGGGCACTCCAATGCATCCCATCCACACCTCAAACCATCGCGGCTTTCCCCCGGTTGAACTGCTTGTATTCATCACCATCTTTCAATCGCTTCCCGTTCAGCCGCCAAGGGACGCACCACCTGTCACGGTCGCTCATGCCCGCTAGCCCCATCAACAGCAACCCGGATCAAGGCGTCCCGCCTCGTCCTGCCGGTAGTCCATTGCCAGTGCGGGTGTCGCTTGTGGATCAGACCGTGGAAATGATGCGGCAGTTGATCTCCAGCCGGCGGTGGACGGACTTTCTGCCTGGCGAGGAGACCTTGAGGATCCAGTTCAGCATCAGCCGGGTTACCCTGCGCAAGGCCCTCGCGGAGTTGGCGGAACAGGGCTGGATCACTCCCGGTGGCCGCGGGAACCGCCATGTGATCAACTCGGGATCCCATCTTGGCGCCCCTGGCGCCGTCAGCAGTGGCGGAGTGAAATGCTTGAGCCAGTTCCCCGAAATCGAGCTCGCCTGGAGCACACGGATCATTTTCGATGAAATCCGTCAATCACTGCTCCTGAGGGAACACAGGCTGGAACTTCTGCAGCGGAC
>JBIPMR010000689.1:0-3044 GCA_044369025.1 Luteolibacter sp. | reverse complement strand
CGGCTAGGATCGCTTCCGAGTTCCAAGGCTCACCCACACAATAACCGTCGATGTGGCCGGCCTTCAAGTGCCGCGGCATCAGTGGCGGGGGCAGGAAAATGATCTCCACCTCCTCGGTGGAGGTGATGCCGTGGCGCTTGAGCCACGTTTGCAGCAGCGAAAAATGCGAGGAATAGCGATGGGTCACCGCGAGGGTGAACGGGCGGTCTTTTTTCCACTGGTGGCCGAGAAAAGCACCGAGCTTTTCGCCACGCCCGATTTTCTCAGGGCCGATTTCGGTGGAGATGGTGATCGCATTGCCATGCAGGCTGAGGATCAGCGGGACCGCGACTTCACAACGCATTTCGTTGAAACCCAGGCCCAAAGCCAAGGCGATGCCGGCGATGGATTGCGCGGCGTCAAGGTGGCCGAAAATCATTTTGTCGCGGACGCTCGACCAGCCCAGCTCGCGGGAAAGCACGACATTCAATCCGAAGCGTTCGAAGATCCCGGTCTCCTTGGCAACGGCGATCGGCGCACAATCGCAAAGCGGCACGAAGCCCAGGCGAATCGAAGAGTGCGCGGCGAAGCGGTTGTTGGGGGCTACCATTTCGCAGAGCGGAAGCTTTCGCAGTGCCAACTCCGCGGATTTTGTGACAGACGAGCAGAATTCCCGGCGTTCCCGCTCTGGGCGGGATTCACCCGTCATCGGAAAATCGCCAAAACCGGGCGGTGATCGGACGCAGCGCTCCAATCCTCGTCGTCGATGATTTTGGCCGCTTGAAAGTCCACGTCAGGCTTCATGCCGCGGGTGACCATCACGAAATCGATGCGCGAGTAAATGTCGTTGAGCGCCCAGTGATGGGTCCACGCATGGCCGCGCGAATCCTTGGCCGGGATGGCGGTGAGGTAGGTCGGATCGTTGTAGCGTCCGGTCAGCGCCTTGATGGGCGGGGTCGAGCGGGTGTCGTTGAAATCGCCATAAACGATCACCCGCGCATCCGGGTCCCGGGTCAGAATCGCGTCAAGATGGCGGCGCAAGAGGCGGGCCTCATGGGTGCGCATCGCTTCCTGGTCGCCTTGTTCGGTCTCACGCTTGGATTTCAAATGCGCGCCGAGAAAGCGGTAGGATTTGCCGTTGGCCTGGATGGTGGCGTCGAGGATTCCGCGGTTGATCGAGAAGGACTTGCCGTCGAGTTGGTAATCGCTGACGGCGGGCTTGGCGGTCGAGGTGATCGGAAACCGCGAGAGAATCCCGAGATGACGCGTGGGATCGGAACCGCCGGTGTAATGGAGATGCGGAAGATCGAGGCCGGCGTCCTTCAGGTCCTGCTGGATTTCCGCGAGATCCGAGGCTTCGCCGATTTCACAAAGCCCGATGACGTCCGGCGTGTGGCGGACCAGCAGGGAAATCACCGCCTGTTTTTCTTTTTCGGGTTTGGGCGAATCCTTGAGGTTTTTGCGATCCACGTAGCGGTCCATGGTCAGCCAGTTTTCCACGTTGTAATTGATGAAACGCAGCCCCGAAGTGGCGGTCGCCTGCGGAGCGACCGGGGGTGGCGTTGGGGTGGGCGCGGTCGCGACCGCAACCAGCGCGGGAGCGGGTGGTGCGGGCACCGCCGCAGAGGATGCCGGGGCCTTGCCGCCGGGAGTGTCCCAATCGGGAGTGCCGTTTTTCTCACCGCAGGAAGAAGTGGCGAGCAGGGCGGTTAGACAAAAAACAGCCCCAAGGATCCTTGGGGCTGAAGTTGCAATCGGGGCGCAGAGCGGGCGGAGACGCATCGGGATCAGGATTCGCGGGGTTCCTTGCCGGGAACTTCCTTGACGCGGGTTTCGGTCTCGGAGCGGGTGATCTCATGTTCGAAATCCTCGCGGGCTTTTTTGAATTCGCCCATGCTCTTGCCGATGCCGCGGGCAAGTTCGGGTAATTTTTTCGCTCCGAAGAGCAATAGGATTATGATGAAGATCATAATCATTTCCTGCATTCCAATAGGTCCCATAGTTTTGTGTGGTTGTTGGGGGAAGGCTAAGCGCGCTTCCCAGTGCGTGCAATGCATTTACCCGGAAACGCGTGCCGATATTTCACCGCGGCGCGGATTCGGCTCTCAGTGACAGACCGGGCAGGCGTTGAGCGAGGTGAAAAAGTCGTTGCCCTTGTTGTCCACCAGGATGAACGCGGGGAAATTTTCGACCGTGATTTTCCACACCGCTTCCATCCCGAGTTCCGGGAAGGCAACGACCTCCTGCGAGCGGATGTGATCCTGCGCCAGCAACGCGGCCGGGCCGCCGGCGGATCCGAGATAGAAACCACCGTGGGTTTTGCAGGCGTCGGTCACTTGCTGCGAGCGATTGCCCTTGGCCAGCATGACCATCGAGCCGCCATGGGACTGGAAAAGATCGACGTATCCGTCCATCCGCCCGGCAGTGGTCGGGCCGAAAGAACCGGATGGCATGCCCGCGGGAGTCTTGGCGGGACCCGCGTAATACACCGGATATTGTTTGAAATAGTCGGGCAGCTCGCCGGTGTCATCGAGGATTTCCTTGAGTTTCGCGTGGGCGATATCGCGGGCGACGATGATGGTGCCGGTGAGCGCCAACGCGGTGGTGACCGGGTATTTCGCGAGCGTTTTCAAGGTTTCCTCCATCCCGAGATCAAGATTGATCGGCACGCCCTGGAATTTCCAATCGTGGTATTTTTCCGGGATGAAGCGGCCGGGATTCTTCTCCAGTTTTTCGATGAAGATGCCGTCCTTGGTGATTTTGGCCTTGGCCTGGCGGTCGGCCGAACACGAAACCCCGATGCCGACCGGGCACGAGGCACCGTGGCGCGGCAGCCGGACGACGCGCACATCCAACGCGAAATACTTGCCGCCGAATTGTGCGCCGATCCCGATTTCGCGGGCGAGGGCGAGCAGTTCCTTTTCCAATTCGATGTCGCGGAACGCCTGGCCGTGTTCGTTGCCGGACGTCGGCAAGGCGTCGTAGTAGCGGGTGGAGGTCAGCTTGACGGTCTTCAGGCAGGTTTCCGCCGAGGTGCCGCCGATGACGATGGCGAGATGATACGG
>JBIPMR010000688.1:0-3045 GCA_044369025.1 Luteolibacter sp. | reverse complement strand
CCGGGACGGCGGGGCTTTCCTCGGTGACTACGGAGCCGTCGGTCTGGGCGTAAACCGAGGTGCTGGAGGTGAATAACAGCGGCACCCCCGGAAAGGAATCCGCTAGATTCCGGCAGCCATCGACATACACGCGCTGATAGGCTTCCGCCCCGCCGCGGCCGGAGGCGGCGCAGTGGACGATGAAGTCGGCGACGGGCAAACGCGCGACTTCCCCGCGGTTTCCGACATCGCATGCGAGCGTGTCGTTGCCGCCGGAGAGCGAGGTGGCGGCGACTTCCCAGCCGTTTTCAAGGAATTCGCGGGTGATGGCCTGGCCGAGGTAGCCGTGGCCGATGAGCAGGAGTTTCATGGTTGGTTGGCCGCTTCTTGAAAGACGCGGCGGATTTCGGAGCCGTCCGAGTTGCCGATATCCGCGCGCTGGATCATGAGCAGATCGATGCGTTGTTTCACCGGATCGATCCACACCTGCGTGCCGTAAGCGCCGCCATGGCCGAAGGAGCCGGGGGACAGCGCGGCGCTAACACCCTGCGGTTCGCGGGTGACGCACCAGCCGATGCCCCAGCCGTTTCCCGGGGTGAAGCCGGTGACCAAATCGCCGCTTTGCACGGTGGTCATTTGTTGGACGGTTTCGGGCTTGAGGTAGCGTTTGCCGCCGGATTCGCCGCCGCGCAGGATCATTTGGGCGAATTTCACATAATCACCGGCGGTGGAAAACAGGCCGCCGTTGGCGCGCGGATAGCGGTCTTGGGCGGTGGCGGATTTGCCGCCGAGGAAGGCAATCGCGGATTTTTCCAACTTGCCGTCGGCCGTGCGTTTGTAAGGGCTGGCAAGCCGCGCCGCTTGACCGGAATTCGGATAGAAGGTGGTGTCCTTCATGCCGAGCGGGGTGAACAGCCGTTCTTGGAGAAACTCGGGAAAGCTTTTCCCGGAGACCACCTCGACGATGCGGGCGGCGGTGTTAATGCTCGATTGGCAGTATTCCCACTTGCTGCCGGGCGCGAATTTCACCGGCTTGGCGGCGACCAGCGGAGTCAGCTCGGCCAGGGTTTTGACGCCGCGCTCCTCATCGGGCTTGAGGTCGCTGAGGCCGCTGCTGTGGGTCAGGCACTGTTGAATGGTGACGGTAACCGGGTTGCCGGCGGCGTCCTTGAGGTTTTTGAACTCCGGCAGGTATTTCGAAACCGGATCACCAACAGATAGGAGCCCTTGCTCGTGCATCATCATCACCGCGGTGCCGGTGACCGGCTTGCTCATCGAGGCGATCCAGAAAACCGAGTCGGTCGCCATCGGCGCCTGGTTTTCGATGTCGGCAAGGCCGTCGGCGGACAGGTGGAAAATATTGTTCCCATCGGCGACCAGGGTGACCGCGCCGCTGATTTCCCGGGCAGCGATGAAATCGGCCATCGCCTTTTGGATCGCCGGTTTTGGAATCATTTCCGCGCCGCAACTCGCACTGCCGCTGCCGGATCCGGGCGAGGGCGCGGCGTGGAGCGGGCAACACATGGCGGCAGCCATCCAAACAAACGCGCGGGAGCTTTGGGTCATGCGCGAGGAAACCGGAAATCCCGGCCACCGACAACCCCGAAACAAGACCCGGGTTCGCGGTCCGGAGTTCACCTTCGTGCGCGAGGAACGACTTATCTCGCTTGTCCCTGCCGATTGGCAGGAGGCATTCGCATTGATGGACTCCCGGTTTCCTTCGGCTGGACCAACCGAAAAAGAAGCCAGGTGCGGCTTGTTCGCTTCCCGCAAGCTCGTCTCCGAACACGTGAAGAAGCCCTTTCTCGTTTCCAACGCGACGTCGGAGCTGCCATCCGTCAGCGGGACGTGCGTCAACTACCTGGCGGATCGGCAGGCCTATCGGGAGATGGCGGACATCGGGCTGGAGGCGGACATGGGCTTGAAAACGCGCGAGATTGCCGCTTGCGGCGATTCTCTTTTTTGGTAATTTCTCAGATGTGATCAAAAGCTTCGCCGATGCAGAAACCGGGAAAGTTTTCAATCTCACACCATCCCGCAAACTTCCCGGTGAAATCCAGACCCGCGCGAAAGTGAAACTCGATCAGCTCCATGCCGCTTCAGAATTGAACCACCTGCGGGTCCCGCCCAGCAACCGGCTTGAGAAGTTGTCCGGCAGCCTACGCGATTTTCACAGCATCCGGATCAACCAGCAATGGAGGATCATTTTCGTCTGGAAAGACCAACATGCCCACCAAGTTCAAATCACCGACTACCACTGAAATGCCATGAAAACCATGCCTCTCCCCAACGCGTTCGCCGAGACACTTCGCGAGACTCTCGATGAGTGGCCATCCACTCAAAAAGACATCGCGAAGGCCACCGGTATCCTTGCCTCCCACCTCTCCGAGATGAAGTCCGGCCGCCGCAGGTGCACACCGGAATACGACCTCCGCTTGTCCCGCTTCTTCGGGATGGAAGAGGGGTTTTGGATGCGGCTCCAACTTCATTACGAAATGCAGCGCGTGCGAATCGAACTCGGCGAACGCATCGATCGGGAAGTGCAACCTGCGGCTTGATCGTCCGCCGCCACCCGTTCCGCCTCCTTGGTCCGGATCCTGCCATGGTCCCGACTCCACTCCCACCGCCTGAACGAATCGAACTCGCGATGACTTCAAACGCCCGTAAGGAGGAGCGGACTCCGGCCGCTCTAGCCCCTGAGACGACAAGGAATTGGGCGAAAGCCACGACTGAGCCCGCCGTTTGGGATGATTGATTTACCCGTATTTATTCAGCAACTCATGGCTGCTTTGGGGCACCGGCGTGGGGTTGTTGGTCCTGCTCTGGTTTTACCATCACGAGTGATCGCAGGGGGATTTCCCTTGGCAGACGGGGCATTTTTCGGGCTAGTTTGCGCCGCCCATGCCAACCGAAGCGATCCTTTCCACCGTCCGCCAATTCCTCGGCGTGGACCCGACCGTGCGCATCTCGCTGGAGCCGATCAAACGCGGGGCCTCGGGCCGCACGATCGTCCGGGTGAAAACGCCGGGCCACGAACCATTCATCGGCATTCACTGGAACGAGGAT
>JBIPMR010000083.1:0-9386 GCA_044369025.1 Luteolibacter sp. | reverse complement strand
CGGCCGGTGACGGGGTCGTAGTAACGGTAACCGTAATAAGGCACACCCGGCCGAAAATGGCGGATTTTTGATCGAATCCTTGGGCGACTGCGCCGTGGCGGTGACGAACGATTCATCCGATGAGTATCAGTGGCAGCGGGGAGGAAGGGAAGGAGGAATTTGCGGGGCGGCTTGAAAAGTGGAAACTTTCGGAACGACTCGATCCGCAATCTGATTCACGAAAGGATATTGTGAATCCGTGTACTCTGACCCCATTCACTTCCTGTCAACTTTTTGGTTGTCTTTGAAAGCCGATGGCAGCAACAAGAATCCAGTACGATTTTGCGCGTCAAATATTCGAAGAATATGTTTATTGACACGTGACCAGCCAAAGACGCGGCCATCTTTTGTTGCTAGGTAGCCTGTTGCGATCATGACACCATTTTGGTCATTTCGTTCAGGTTCTACATTTGCAATCTTGTCGAAGAGAGCTGGACTTTTATAGAACTTACCACTTGTGAAGAAGAGAAGCAGTTCGTCACGGGTAAACCCAACATTTTCTTCTCGATTCCCAAGCCCATCTTTTCGGATAAACATAATTTCTCCAATGTTGTCAGCAACCGGAGGATCAGGAAGTGGATGTGTAGCCGTACCCGCTAGTAAAGCTACGTTTGTAGCTACTAACATCGCCGGAGAAAATAGAGACATTAAAACCTTTTCCAAGCGCATAGATAGGTGATTCTTTTGACAATTACACGCTGGAATAAAAGAACTCATTACTGAGGAAGTTCTAGTTTGATGCCGTCAATCATTGTTCGGGCATTTTGCTCCCAAACTCGGTCGAGCCAAGGGGTTCCATACCAGTTTGGAGATGAATCCAAATCACCCGATAGGGCGGTAGGGTGTCCCGCCGAATCCGACTGTGCCTCCTGGTGTATTGAATAAGCACCGTCGACTTCCGACTTGGCCTCTGCGAGCGCACTCGATGCAGCAGAAAGGGCGCTTTCTTTTTCTGGAAAAGAGCTGGTTGAATAACTATCGCGCCAAGAAAATAGTTGATCATAAATTACTGTTACTATCCAATAGTAGAATATTTTCTTATGAACTTCCTCATGGGTCATCAACGCTTCGTACGATTGAGCGGTGAAGTAGTATCCATCAATTTTCTCACCAATTTTTGCTTTTTTTGCAACTACTATAGATGTCTTGAAATTAACTCCGCCTCTCACGTGTCCGGTATAGCAACCTTCATCGTTTTGGGAAGCATACACCATCATTGAATTTAAATCATATTCCCAATGGGTGTTGGCAAAATCTTCACCAGCCACCATCCCTAAGTAATCAATCAAATTGACTGAAGTATTCCCAACAAACCCATACAGATTCACCCCACCCCGTTCCCCAATCGGATCTCTAGATGGCCACCTGCCGGTGACCGGGTCATAATATCTGTAACCGTAATCAGCCACACGCGCCTTTTCCGACAGTGTTGTCTCGTTGTTTGGATCGTTGATCAACAGCGAGTTGGGTGGATTTGAGCGGGTTGCAGGGCTTGGGGGTGGGGTCGGCGTTTTCGGAGAGCTTGCGGCTGAGGAATCGCCTTCCGGTGGGTTGTCAGGATGGGACCGCCATGGTTCCACAACCGCGCAAGCGGGTAGGTGGATGGGGTTGGCACTCGCATTCATGTCGGACAAAGCGGTTAGCGGATGGATTGGCTCAGGGGAAGTAAAATCGGCGTCGATGTTTTCCAGCGGCGTGAGACTGCCGTATATGTCGCAGTCCGGGCCGAGCTTACCGTGCGGGTGGCAGCGGGTGTGGACTTCGCGCAATGCCTCGATGTGGACGTGGGTGTAAATCTGTGTGGTCTCCATCCGGGCATGCCCCAACATTTCCTGAACATATCGGATGTCGGCACCGCCGCGATGCATGTCGGTGGCGCAGGAGTGTCTCCACAAATGGCAGGATCCGGGCTTGTCGATGCCGCAGCGCTTCATCAATTTTTTAATCCAATTGCCGATATACCCTGGGCTGAAGCGCTCGCCGTAACCGCTGAGAAATAGAGCGGATTCTTGAGGCAGGTGATGGAAGCGCGGGCGGGATTCGGCGAGGTAGCGGGCGAGCCAGGCGGCGGCGCGTTCGCCGACGGGCAGCATCCGGCTTTTGCCGCCCTTGCCCTTGCGAATGAACAAGGTGCCGGTGTCGGGATCGTAATCACCGTGATCGAGATTTGCCATTTCGGTGCGGCGAATGCCGGTGGCATAGAAGAGTTCCAGAATCGCGCGGTCGCGCAGTCCGAAGGGATCGGCGGTGTTGGGCACGGCAAGAAGGGCTTGAACTTCCTTTTCGCTGAGGAACTTGGGGAGCAGGCGGGCTTGTTTGCGCGGCAGGTCAAGGTCGGCAGCGGGATTTGCGGGGATGGTGCCGGAGCGGCAAAGCCAAACGAAGAAGCGCCGGACGCAGCCGAGGCGGGCGAGCTGGGTGTTGATGGCGAGTGGGCGGCATCCGCGCGGACTGAGGTAGCGGTGGAGGAAAAGCTGATATTCCTCGATATCGGCTCGGGTGTAGGTGGAGGGATCGGGTGTGCCGCGCGAGTCCGCCCATGCAGTAAATTGCCGCAGCGCCCAGCGGTGGGCATCGATGGAGGGGCGCGAGTAGTGGCGGGCGGCCAGGGTTTCGAGGAACGCGGCAGCGGGCGCGGCCAGGCCGGAAGTGTGGGTACATTGCGGCGCGGGTGCGCCGCCCTTGCGACGTCCGCGCATGGCGGTGAGGTTGGGGAGTCCGGCTTGTCCTGACATGGTGGGCAAGTGGCATGAACGCTCCATGCCGCGATGGGAAGGCGTTAGCGAAATCCCCTTGTCCGGCAAGGGATTTTGTCTCCTGCAGATTTTTTTATTCTTTTCTTCTTGCCTCCCGCGAAATGTCTCACTAGCAGATAGATCATGTTTGTTAGTTCTCTAACGCCGCAGGTTCGCCGCAGGTTCGCTGATTGTTTGCGGCCTGGGCTTTTTTCGCCGCCGAGTCGAGGCGCGGCTCTTTGTCGTGCGGTTGCTTTGCCGTTCCGTAGCGAGGGCGCGTTGTTTCTTGCCACTTTGGCAAACCTTAAGCTGATCGCATGAAGGCCCGCCTCTTTGCGATTTTCTTCCTCCTCATCGCCGCTGCTGCGGTGCTTTGGGAAACCACGCGCCCCGGATCGGAACCCGTCCAGGAGGCGGCCAGCGGGGAATTGGCCGCGGCGCGCGACCGTGATTCGCTTTCCGCTGAAATGCCAGCCGTCCTGCCGGAGGGAGCTCCGCCTGCCGGCGAAAAACCCGCCCAAGCAGCAGCGAGCGAGGTGAGGGAAGGCCCCTCCGTCACCCGCGCCAACCGCCGCGACACCGCTGTCTCCCCGGACGGCGTGCGCAAGGTGGTGGTCGATCCGATCGCTTCATGGGATGATCAGCCACCGTGGCCGGAAGGTCCGAAGCTATTTGCCGAGGTCGAAACCTCCACCAGACGTTATGTGAATCTCAGGCCCGATGACGTTGGCGAAATGCCACGCGTGCGCGCCAAATCCGGCGAAAAGCTGGAAATCAAGATTTCTATCCCCGAAGGCGAGCCTGGTGAGAAAATCCATGTCGAGCTGCCCAACGGCGGCAAGTTCGCGGATTCGGATGTCCGTGGCCGGATCTATGCGTTGCCGGATAACCGCACACTTTCGTTCGACTATCTCGCCGATGATGCGCGCGGCCACTGCAACGTGAAACTGCTGCATTGCGGCCACACTCGCTCACTTCCCGTGTGGGTCGGCGAGCTGCCGGAGCCCGCCACGGCGGACGACGGCTTTTGAACAACTCCCGTGATTTTCATCCACACTTCGTTTTCCAAAGAATCCTGCATTTCGACGATCAACCAGAAACCTTCCAATCCATCCGCAACCCATGAGCTCCGGCATCCCTTCCCGTGTCTTTCCCGCGCTACTGCTGATTTCCGCTCTCAATGCGCAGTCGCCCTATCAGGATCCGTCTTTCAATTACGATCCCCAGTCCCGCGGTGCTTCCGAACCGCTGACTTCCTGCGGGTACCCGAATGAGCCCTCTCCGCCGCCTGAACCCAAGAAGTGCGATGAGTCAAGCTCCGACTCCGGCGAGGACCAGGATACCGGAGGCTCCGGCTCCGGAGATTCCAATCAGGGACCTTCTCCGCAAGAAGGCGGATCGCACGCCACCAATGAACTCGACCTCCCCAACACGATCATTGGCACCAATCAGGGCGGTGCCCGCTTGAACGTCACCGACCTTCGGGTTCCCGGCTCCACCTGCGGTATTCCGCTCGGGTTCACCCGTTACTACAACAGCCGGGATGCGGAGATTTCCGGGAACCTCATGGGGCATGGCCGCACCTGGTCGCATTCCTGGTCCTGGCGCATGACCGCTCCCGGCTCCACCCGCGTGATCTATTTCCCGAACGGGCGCAAACTGGAGTTCACCTACTCCGGCACCTCCACCTATCTCGGCCAGTCCGCCGGCCTCTATGTTCCGACCGCAGGAAACGGCGAACGGCTCCTGAACACCGGAGACTTCTGGTATCTAGTTTATCCGGGCGGAGCCTCCCAAACTTTCGAGCGTGTCGTCCGCGCTTCCGACGGCGTCGTCTTCTATCATCCTCGCGGCGGCAAGGACATCCGTGGCAACGTCCTCACCTACACCACCAACGCCGCCGCCCGCATCACCAGGGTCGAGGATGCCCTGGGCAATTTCATCGCGCTCACCTACTCGCAGATCTCCCTCAACCGCAAGGCCGCCGTGGCACTCCGCACCATCAGCGCCACTCCGGTCCTCGGCTGGAACGAGGTCGTCATCCCTACCGGCCAGGCGTTCCGCTGGGTCCAGGGACTTTCCGCTCCGGATGCCTACTTCGACATCTCGGAGATCCAGTTTTACAAATCCAACGGCAGCGGCGGTTACACGTTGCTCTCCGGCACTCCCTACGGCACGGGTCCTGCGCTCAATGATGGGGCCGCCACCTTTGAAAAGGCCTTCGATGGCGTCGCCGGCACCCGTTTTTCCTTCTGCCGCCCGAACAATGGCATCGCCGGTCTGGACCTCGGAGCCAGCGGTGCGGCCTCCGTCACGAAGATCCGTTATCATATCATGAACCTGTTCTCCGGCAACCTCTCCAAGTTCGTCGGCATGCGCTTCGAGGGCATGACCGAGCAACCCGAAAGCCTGACCGTTCTCTCCGCCGTCACCGCCTCCACCGGCCAGTCCGTCGAGTTCGACTATGGCAGTCACATCGATTCTTCCATCGGTCAGAGCTTTTCCGTTCTCACCAAAGTCACCTATCGAGACGCCTCGAACGCAATCACCGACGAGGCCGACATCACCTGGGTCACCGCGCAACAGGGCCTGTCGCCCAGCGTCGAGCGTGCCCGCGAGCCACGCAGCAAGAGCGCCACTCCGGACATCGCCTTCGACTATTATCCCGGCAACATCGCGGTCAAAGGCCAGCCCGCCCGCGTTCTCACTGGCGATCCCTCCGGTCCCGAGGTGATTCAGATTTCCACCCCCACGGCGTCCCCTCTCTACAGTGCGCCGGACGGTGGTGTTCACACGGTCGTCAATACCAACACCAGCGCTTTTCTTCCCACCACCACCACCGACGCTGGCGGCAAGACTACCAGCTACGCCTGGACATCAGGTCGTTTCCTCGCCTCCAAAGCCACCTCCGCAGGCACCACCAGCTACACCCGCAACGGTCGCGGCCAGCCCCTCACCATCACCCGTCCGGACGGCCTCGTCACCACCCATACCTACAACAGCGGCGCGCTCCTCCTCAGCACCACTCTCTCCGCCCCCGGCCTGCCCTCTCGCACCACCACCTACACCCGGAACTCCAGCGGTCGTGTCACGAAGACCACCTTCCCGGACGGCTCCTACGAGACATACACCTACAACTCCCTCGGCCTCCTCACCGCTGTCCGCGAAAAAAACGGTTCCTTCACCGTCCACACCTACGACACCACCGTCAACTCGCCCACCGCCGGCCTGCGCCTGTCCACCACCCGAGGTCTCCCCACCGCTGGCAGCGCCCCCGCCCTCGGCGAAACCACCACTTTTAACTGGCACCTTCCCGGCAACGCCTCCGGCTCTCCCGCCCGGACCCTCGCCTCCGTTACCGATCCCCGCGGCCGCGTAACCGCCTACGAGTATGACCACGCCAGGCGCCTCTCGAAAACCACCTACCCCGACAACTCCTCCCGACAACTCGTTTACGACGGTTTCGGAAACAAGATCGCCGAGTTCGACGGCGGCACCCTGCAAGAATGGACCTACGATTCCTTCCGCCGCGTCCTCACCCACGGCGTGGACACGGCGTCACCGGCAAGCCTGAACCTCGCCACCACCTACGATTACGGACTCAACGGTACCTCCTGCAACTGCTATGGCTCCGGAGGCCCCACTCTCATCACCAGCCCCGCCGGGCGCAAAACCCGCCGCACCTACGACTTCATGGGTCGCCTTCTAACTGAAACGCGCGGCTTCCTCACCGCCGATGCCGCCACCACCTCCCGCGAGTACGACTCCCTCGGGCGCACGATCCGGACTACCGACCCCGACGGCTATGTTACGACCCATAGCCACGACTCCGCCGGGCGCGTCCTCGTCACCACCCAGGATCCCACCGGCTTCAATTACCAAACCACTCGCGCCTACAGCCCCTTCGGAGACACCCTCACCGTCACCCTCCCCGGCAATCGCGTCACCACCAGCGTTTACGACAAGATGAGCCGGCCTGTCTCCGTCAAAGACCCGCTCAACCTTCTTACCGCCATCACCTACGACCTCGGTGGCCGCCGCACCGCCGTCACTGAAGCCTTCGGCACACCCGCCGCTCGCACCACTTCCTTCATCTACGACTCCTTCGACCGCCTGGTGACCACCACCTACCCCGGCACCGCCAACGTCAGTCAAACCTACCACCCCGGAGGCGATCCCCACGTCACCACCGACGAGATGGGCCGCAAGGTCTCCAGCGACACCGTCCTAACCACCTGGACCGACTCGCTCAGCCAGAATTGGACCTCCTTCGCCACCGTCACCACCCGCGATCCCGACGGCCTCGCCCACACCTCCACCAGCCACGGCCCTCCCATGTCCTACACCGGCGGCACACGCCGCAGCATCAGCGCCGCCGGCCGCGTTTCGGAAAGCTACATGGACGCCGCAGGCCGCACCGTCCTCACCCGCAGCGGTCTCGTCACACCCGCATCCGGCCTCACCGCAGACCTCACCGAAACCGTCATGGCCTACGACCCCGACGGCTTCCTTCTCACCTCCACCACCGATCCCACCGGCCTCAACCTCACCACCACCTACACCCCCGACGGCCTCGCCCGCGTGCAATCCGCCAAGGACCCCCTCAACCGCACCACCAGGTTTTTCTACGACAAGCGAGGCAACCGCATCACCACCAAACTCCCCGACGACCGCGAGCACCAAGCCACCTACGACACCCTCGGTCGCCTCACCTCCACCACCGACCCCAAACTTCAGAAAATCACCTACACCCACTGGTACGAGACCGGCCAAAACCTCGACCTCAAAGACGCCAAAAACCAGATCACCACTTGGACCTACAACCTGCGAGGCCAAATCCTCACCAAGCTCTACCCCAACGGCGACGACCATGCCTACAGCTATGACACCCTCGGGCGCATGGAAACCCACGTTACCCCGAAAAACGAAACCTGCACTTACACTTACGATCTCCGCGACCGCCAGACCCTCGCCGACTGGAACACCACCACCCCGGACACCACGAAAACCTACTGGGCCAACGGCTTGTTGAAATCCGTGGACAACGGCGTCTCGAAAAGCGACTATGCCTACGACTCACGCAACCTTTTGATTTCCGAAACCCAAACCCTCGTCGGCCAACCAGCCCGCATCGTCGCCTACAATCAGGACGCCGACGGTCTCCGCAGTGGCATCGCGTATCCCAGCACCAAGCTCGTTGAGCTGGCATGGACCGCCCGCAGCCAGCTCGCCGCAGTTACGGCGGATGGGCCACCGCCCTTCGCGAACTACGTTTACGACAAGGCAGGGCGAGTCACTGCGGTAGCTCACGAAAACGGAATTACCGAAAGCAAATCCTATGACGCCGCCGGCCAGCTTCTTGCCAACACCCACCTCAAGGGCGGCAGCGCCGTCGCCGGTCACGGCTACACGCTCGACACCACCGGGCGCCGCACCGAAGAAACCTTCGCCGACGGCAGCACGGCCGCCCGTGATTACGGCTACGATGCTGCCGACCAGGTCACCAGCGCCGACTACGGCTCCAGCCTGACTGACGCCTACGCCTACGATGCCATGGGCAACCGGACCACGGCCACCGTGGCAAGCCTCGGCGGGACCACCACCACCTACACCGCGAACAACGCCAATCAATACACCAGCATCACCGGCCTCACCCCCATCAGCCACGATGCCAATGGCAACCTGCTCCAACAGAACGGCGTCACTTACACCTGGGATTCGGAAAACCGTCTCCTCTCCGTTACACCTAACACCCCGACCGTAGGCGACAAATCTCTCGTCCACAGCTACGACGGCCAGCACCGCCGCGTCACCCGCAGCATCCGCGAGTGGACCAGTAGTGGCTGGAGCGCCATCGAGAACATCCATTTCATCTACGATGGTTGGAACGTCGTTGAAGAATACGCGCTCGGTGGCGGAGGAGCCACGCTTCATCGGAGCCTCACTTGGGGACTCGACCTCAGCGGCAGCCTGCAAGGCGCGGGCGGCGTCGGCGGCCTGCTGATGTCCGAGGAAATCACCGGCGGCACCACCACCGCATACCACTTCCACTACGACGGCAACGGCAATGTCACCGAAGTCACCGACCTGTCCGGCAACCCCGCCGCCAGCTACCGCTACGACGCCTTCGGAAATACCCTAGTGTCAACCGGCAGCTACGCCGCCCAAAACCGCTACCGCTTCAGCACCAAACCGCTGGATCACGAAGTGGCAAACGCGCCTCTCTACTACTACGGTTACCGTCACTACGACCCCGTCACAGGCAGGTGGCCATCTAGGGATCCGATTGAGGAACAAGGTGGAATCAACCTGTATGGGTTCGTGGCAAATGATGGGGTGAATCGAGTCGACAAGTTAGGAATGGAAGAGGTCGAAACAAACTCCTCCCGAATGTCGTCACCCCTAGCGATCATCTCCTTCGAAAATCATTACTTCTTGAAGGTTGACGGTTCAACATTCGGTTTTTGGCCAGCAGGAGGAAAGAAAAAGCTAATGTCCATGCTCCCGTTTATGTGGGTTAAAGGTGAAGTAGTCAGCCCTGACTGGATTGGATCTGGAGAAGAAAAAGTAATTAAACTGGATGACTGTGACTACGACATCGAAAAATTTAAT
>JBIPMR010000687.1:0-3046 GCA_044369025.1 Luteolibacter sp. | reverse complement strand
CCATCACCGCCAAGGCCGACTGGGCATCGTTGGTGGTGCTTCCCGGCTCGTTCGTGAAATCCAGCCTCCAGCAGGTGCATTCCGATTTGCTGTTTTCCGTTCGTATCGGCGGTTGCGAGACGCTGCTCTATCTCCTCTTCGAGCACCAGAGCAGCCCGGATCCGGCCATGCCGTTGCGTTTGCTTGGATACGTGACGGAGATCTACACCAAACACCACAAATCCCACGGCTTCCCCCTGCCGCCGGTGCTGCCCTTCGTTTTTCACCAGGGCCCGGAAACCTGAAACGTCTCCACAACGTTCGAGGACCTGTTCGCGCTTCCTGACGAACTCGCCGACGACCTGCTGCCATTTTTACCGAAATTCCACCACGCGCTGCTCGATCTCGCCCGCTTCGATCCCGCCACCGAAGAGGATGACACCCGGATCCGAGTTGTTTTACAGCTCATGAAACTCGCCAGGCAGAAAGAATTGCTGCGGTTTTTCCAATGGCTGGCCGGCTTTTCCGCCAAAGATCTCCCGGACAACCTGCTGGGGCTCATGCTCCTCTACGCGCTCCATTCCGACAGCGACCTTGACGCGAAAAAAATTTATCATACCCTTTCAACTAACCCCGAACTTGAAAAGAACGCCATGTCTGTCGCAGAAAAGCTGAAAGCCGAAGGTCGCGTCGAAGGTCAGGAAAAAGGCCTTTGGATCGGTAAAATCCAAGCTTTTGAGGAGTTTCTCGGTTTTCACGTCAGCCCCAGTGAGACCTTGGCACAGTTGGCTTTGGAAGAGCTTGCGGCCCGCCACCAGGACTTGCACCGCGAATACGAAACGCGCTTCAAAAGCCGGTGAGATTTGGCGGCGGATGCGGTATCGCGCTGAAAGCCACAAGCGCAGGCGCAAAAGGCTTACCGCAGCTCGTGAATGGTCCCGTGCAGAACGCAGCCCCCCGCTTTCAATTCGTAACACTGCGTCGGCGCCAGATCGGGAATTTCCAGCGTCAACGTGCGCTTGTCATCGCTGAGTGTCGCGCGGCGGATCGTTAGATCTTTCTCGTCGTAATGTTTCGAGCCGTAATTCGCGGTTCGTTTGAGCGACCAAACTCTCATCGCACACGCGGCGGCTGAAACCGGCTCGTTGAACGTCACCGTAAGCGCGCCCTTCGCCGCCCGCACGGCGAGCGGCACCGGGGTGGGTTTGTTGCCGCGGCGGATGCGATGGAAACCGCCGGGCGCCGTGGCATTCCCCGCCCAGGCGAACATGCCGCAGGTGTAAAGCGCGCCGTCCGACCCGAAGCGGCCGCGCATGATGCCGGTGGCGAAGGCGGGCATCGGCAACTCGCACACCGCCCCCTGCCATTTGTCGCGCACCTCCTCGTGCGGCACGATGAACGCGCGCCCGGTGCCGTAGCTGAGGTTGAGCAAACTGCCGCCGAGGTTTCCCCAGGCGTTTTTCGGCACCCAGACGAGCTCGGCGGGGCTGCGGTCCATTTTGTTAGTGATCCAGACCATCGGCGGCTCCATCGCGAAATCGGAGGTGTCGGTGACATGGGTGAAACCAAACATGTTGCCGTAGAACCCCCCCGGTTTCACGCGGTTGATGCGGTTTTTCGGGGTCCAGAAGCCTTCCTGGTCGGTGACGAAAACCGTGCCGTCGTCATTCAGGCAAACGCCGTTTGCCGCGCGGAAACCGGTGGCGACGATCTCGGTGCGCGAGCCATCCGCGCTCACCCGCAGCAGCGTGCCATGCTGCGGCACCACGCTGTCGAGCGCGTGGCGGCCCGACTTGGCGTAGTAAAAATTCCCCGCCGCATCGACCTGCAGGCCCATCGCGAATTCGTGGAAATGCTCGGTCACCTGCGCGTCGCCGTTGAAGCACTCGATCCAATCGATCTCACCATCGCCATTGAGGTCGCTCAGCCGCGCGAGTTGATCCCGGCAGGTCACGAACAACTCGTCGCCGCGGAATTTCACCCCCAGCGGCTGGAACAAGCCGCTCGCGATCCGCCGCCAAGTCAAGCGAGCCGGGGCTTTCTGGTCGATGCCGTCCACCCGCCAAACATCGCCATTCCACATCGCGACCACCGCCGCCTTGCCATCGGGCGTGAAATCAAAGCCGCCCGGCCGCAGCCAACTCCGCCACGGGTTGTCCAACGGCAGCGGGAAATCATCGCTGACAAACGCGGCATCCTCGTTGCCCGCCACTGACGTCGTCGTGACCGTTTCCGCCCATTTCGCCGGCCCGCCGCGGGTCAGCGGAGCGAGCTCTAACGGCGCATCATGGCTCTTGGCCAATGTCTCGACCGACGCCGCATCGGCTTTGGAAACAAACACCCGCGTCTTGGCCCCCGGCGCCAAAGCCGCCACCCAGAAACCCTGCTCCTTGACCAGAGTGCCATCGCCTAGCAGGACGACATTCACATTTTCCGGAGCCACCCGCAAACGCAGCGCCTGCCCGGCGGCCTCGACGTTGAGGGTGCGGATAAACACCGGCGTGCTGCCGTAGTCGAGCCATCCGGGCGAGTCCAACACCCGCGTCCCGTGAATGCGTGCGGCGATGACGCTTTGATTCTGATGGTTAAATATCCCCTCATAGCGCAGCCCCGGATGCGGGCCGTAACGCCTGCCGTCCTTGGCCACTTCACGCCGATCCTCAAAGCCATCCAAACTCCATCCCGGGCCGACCGGATTGATGAAGTGCCGCTCGCCCGCGAGACGGGTGTGCGTGCCGTGGCTGCCATCGAAGGCGATGCCCTTCCAATCGATGAACTCCCCGGTGGTCGCGGCAGCCACGCGCATCGTGTCGTGATCGTAGATCATCCACGCGCGCCCTTTCGACACGCCGCCGGGTCCTTCATCCAACCGGATCGCGAGCCCTTTCTGCGCGATGTTCCCCGGTGCGACTTCGTAGGTCCAAAACAAGGCCGGCCCCAAATCCATCTGCTGATAGGGCGGCGGCGATCGGTCCTCCTTCTCCGCCTCCGCACGGGCCAGCGCCTTGGGCAGCGAGTCGAGGTAAGCGGGAGTCACCGGCGTGAACCCGGCGGGATGGTGCGGCCG
>JBIPMR010000082.1:0-9395 GCA_044369025.1 Luteolibacter sp. | reverse complement strand
GGTCAGCAGGAACGCCCACCACACCCAGTTGCCGGAGACGCCGTTGTTGCGGACGATGTCGGTGACGAGGTTCGGCGTATCGCACGAGAAGGTGCAGGCGACCATCGAGATACCGAGCAGCCACCAAGGCATCGTGCGACCGCCGAGGAAGAAGTTTTCAGAGCTTTTCCCGGCAAACCGGGATGCGACGATGCCGATTCCTACAACGACGATAAAGAAGGTGGCGATGATCGCCCAGTCGAGAGGCTGGAGTTGGATCGCCGGATATGGGGTCGGGTGTGTTGGCATAATTCAAAAAAGTGAGATCACCTCTGCTCGGTTCACGCGATCACACCGAGTGGCTTGGTGGTTTTCCAGTTGCCGCGGGTGAAATCCGGGAAGTCCTGCGGCATTCCGTCCTCCGCCACGGATTTCTCGCTGAGCGGGCTCACGGCAGACCAGAAGCAGCCTTCATAAACATTCTGGTCGAGCGGCTCGCCGTTGCGCAGGCACTCGATGATGCGGTAAAGCATCAGGAAATCCATGCCGCCATGTCCGCCCATTTTTTGCGCGAGCTCGCCCATGCGCTTGAACAGCGGATGCTCGTATTTTTCGGCGAGCGCATTGAATTCCTCGGTACTGGTCCATTCATGAAAGCTTTGGGTGGCACCCTCGATCGCCATGCCATTGGGAAAGCCTTTGAGAGTGCCGAGCGTGCCTTGGATCAGGTTGTGTCGCGAGTACGGGCGCGGCGAAGTTTCGTCCCACTGCACCAGGATGGTGCGGCCGAGTTGTGTCTTGATGATCGAGGTATTGATATCGCCACATTGAAACTCGAGGGATTTGAACTCGGGCATGGTGAGCTTGTCCGACTTCCCGGCGTAAAGCGCGCGCCCCTTGGCAGGTGAGGAAAATGAAACGAGACGCCGGAAGTTGTCTTCGCCGCGGGCGAGGTTCATGTATTGGGCGACAGGGCCGAGACCATGGCAGGGATACAGGTTGCCATTGCGCTTGGCATAGTGATGGGTGCGCCAGGATCCGGTGCTGTCGCCACCTTCCATTTGCCCGCGCAGTTCGTGGATGTAGGCGGCCTCTGCATGCAACAACTCGCCGATGACACCTTGGCGCACCATGTTGAGATAGAGCAGTTCCTCCCGGCCATAGTTCACGTTTTCCATCAACATGCAGTGCCGACCGGTGGTTTCGGATGTTTTCACGATCTCCCACATTTCCTGAAGAGTGAGTGCGATGGGAATTTCAACGAAGGCGTGGCTGCCCGTCTTCATCGCGCCGATGGCCTGCTCGGCGTGCAGCTCCCATGGAGTGGCGATGAAAACGGCATCCGGTTTGGTTTCTTCCAGCATCTTGCGCCAGGCGTTGTCGTCACCCGTGTAGAGTTTCGGGCTGTGCCCTTGGCCCTTGGTGCTGTCTCCGGAGCCTTGCGCGCGTCCGGCGTCGAGATCGCAGATGCCGACGATTTCCGTGCCCTCGATCGCTGCAATCTGCGACGCGTGACCGGACCCCCGTGCGCCGACGCCGATAAAGGCGCATTTCACCTTCTCCAGTTTTGGAGCGGCGAAATCTCCCATGTATTTTGCGCCAACCGGGCGGGATGGGGTGGTGGCCCGGGCTTGCGCGAAAGACGGCAGCGCGGCCATCCCCGCAGTGAGGCCACCGAGGGCTTTGATGAAGTGGCGGCGCGGGTTGGCGCTGTGGGAGTCTGGTGTCATTAAAATTTCTTGTTGTGTGGATAAATGGGCAGCGATCAACCGCGGCGTGAGAGTCCGGTGGCGGGCGCGGCGGGGAAGAACCACGAAGCTGCCCAGCCAGTTGTGAAGCAGGTAATGAAGCCGATGAAGGCGTAGAGCAGGCCGGCGACGGGCGCATCCGTCAGCTCGAGGAAAATCACCACAGTGAAGCCGTTGATCGCGCCGATGAGAGCCCCGTTGCCGTTCGCGCGACGGGTGAAGACGCCGAGCGCGAAGAGTCCGCCGAGCGAGCCTGCTGTTAGGCCGATCAGGGTGTTGAACGCTTCGAACGCCGATTGCAAATCCGATTTCGCCATCCACAGCGCGGTGGCGGTGCCCAGGCTGCCTACCACCAGAACCACCCATTTTGCGGCGGATAGATAAGTAGCGTCATCGCGGTTCGGGCGGAGGATTCGCATGTCGAAGTCTTTGCTCCATGAGGTGGCGATGCTGTTGAGGGAACTTGAGATGGTGGACTGCGAGGCGGCGAAAATGGCGGCGATGAGCAATCCTGAAACTCCGAGCGGGAGTTCATGCATGATGAAATAGGGCAGGATCGAGTCGGTTTTCGTCATCGCGGGATCCAGCAATCCGGGATGGGTTTTGTAGAATGCATAGACCGCCACCCCGAGGCCGAAGAACAGCATCGAGCCGAAAAGGGACATCCACATCGTCATCCAAAGCGACTTGCGTGCCGCGCCGATGTCCTTGGTTGTGACATATCTTTGCACGACATCCTGACCCGAGGTGTAGGGCACCAAGGTGTTGAAGAAAAACGCGATGAACAGCACGAGCGCCGAGCCCGTGGCGTTGCTGCTCCAGTCGAGCGAACCCCATTCGAGATTGCCGAAACCTTTCGCGTCCTGACTGGCGATCTGGAGCATCCCGCCGAAGCCGCCGTCCACCTCCGCCACCGCGAGAATGAAACAGAGCGCCGCACCGCCGAGCAGGACGATTGCCTGGAACGCATCCGTCCAGACGACCGCTTCGATGCCGCCGATCACCGTATAGATCATGCACAGCACGCCAATGGTTAGAATGGCGGTGGCGACGGGGATATCGGAAACCACAGCCAGAGCCAGCGCAGGAAGATAGAGCACGATGGCGACCCGCCCGATGTGGAAAAGGATGAACGAAAGCGCAGCGAAGATCCGGCACGCGAGGTTGAAACGTTTTTCCAGATATTCGTAAGCGGATGTCAGATTGAGCTTGCGGAAAAACGGCAGATAGAAAAACGCCACCAAGGGCACGACGAGCAGGATGGGGAGTTGGCCGAGATACCAGCTGAGATCCGTTTGATACGTCCGCGCCGGGATGCCCATGAAGGTGAGCGAGCTGAGCATCGTGGCGAAAATCGAAAGCCCGGCGACCCACCATGGGATGCGCTGGCCACCGCGGAAATAGCTGTCCGTGGTGCCGGATTTTTCGCGTTTCATGAACCAGACCCCGACCCCGATCATGCCGCCCAGATAGACGGTGACGACCATCCAGTTGAGCCAGCCGAATGCGGAACGCACTGCGGTGGGTGTCATCGAGAGGACTTTCGGCGTGCGGGTGGCCGGGCGGATTTCACCGCTGGGGATGACCACCTGCCCTTGCCAGGCGACCGTCGCCGCGGTGACCGGTGCGGACCAATCGGCAGGCACTTCGCCCTGCTCCGCCCATGTCCGCGTCAGGGTATGATAGGCGAGGATGGAGCGTGGAAATCCCGGGTGCGAGGCAGGCGGCTGGAAGCCGACCCGGGAGCCATCATCCCCGCCCATCACCAAAAAATGGCTGGCACCGGAAACGGGTGCCGGAGAGGGTGCGGCCACGGCGGGTCGGGGCATTTCGGCAATGCGTTCCCAACCGCTCTGCGGCTGGTATCGCCAGGCGTCCCGCAGATACGACCTGACAATCTTTCCGTCCGCATCCGCCGCCAGCGATGCACCCGACATCACGAAGAACGCCTCCTGATGAACTGCGGCGACCGCGAGAATCCGGGCCGCCCCGGGAAAGCTTTCCTGTTTCCAGCCGCGCTCGGGCGCGTCGAGATCGAGCATGAGGTGGAGTTTTTCGGCGCTTGCGGCACCCGGCTCGCGAATGCCGCCGACCACGTGGACGGTTCGGCCCACCAGCGCGCCAGTCATTTCCGCGAGTGGCAGTGGCAAAGGCGGATAGGGTCGAGATTTTAAGGAACCCGCCTCCCACGTGAGGAGGAAGCAATCCACATGGTGGCGCTCTGCATCGCTGCCGCCGATACAGAGCACGCCTTCGGCGAGAGTCACCGAGACTCCGTAGCCGCGCAATCCGGGTAGCTTGCCTGCCTGCCGCCATTCGCCGCCGGGCTTCTCCAAAACGAAGACCGTGTCATGCCAGGTTTTGCGCCCTCCCTCCCACGGCGGGGCATCCGGGAAATTCGCTCCGCCCGCCACGATCAGGCTGCCGCCGCTAACCCCGGCGAAGCTGCCGGCGAAGCCATGGGCATCGGGCAGTGGAGCTAGTTCACGCCAAGTGATTCCGGCCAACGCAGTGTTCGCCACGCAGATTAAAATGAATAACAGGCGGTTCATGAACGGGAGGGTGACATGTCAGATGGCAGTGGACAACTGGCGGCACATCCAGAGCGCCCGGGGATGATGGAAGAAGGATTTCCAGAGGGAACCCTTGAGCGTATTGGCTGGAGTGCCGTCGCGGTGGAGGTATCCAAACCACTCGCCGTGATCCGGATCGGCGAACTTCTTGAAGGCCCAGCCACGGAGTTGTTCGTGCCAGTTGAAATATTTCGCGTCCCCGGTCATCCGCCAGGCCATCAGCGTGGCGATGAGCGCTTCGTCGTGCGGCCACCAGAATTTCATGTCGTGCCAGTATTCCTGCACCGGCTTGCCGTGGACATCGCGGAAGTAGAAGAGCCCGCCGTATTCCTGATCCCAGCCGCGTTCCCACATCCAGTCGAGCATGTCGCAGCCCAGCTTCAGCAGCGTGTCGTCGCTGCGGTGGCGCGCCTCCTCCATCACGAACCATGCGGCCTCGATCGAGTGCCCAGGATTGAGCATGCGCCCGTCGAAATGATCGCAAATGCCGCCGTCGGGAGCGACGGACTCCATCACGACTTGCCATTCGGGTTTCACGAACAGGCGGACGATGTCATCCAGGCAGCGGTCGATCCATGCCGTGAAATGCGGGTCCTCGCCGAGGTGTTTGCGCAGCTCCTGCGCGGTGACCAGCGTGATCATGCGGCTGCCGATTCCTTCCATCGGACGCGCGCCGGTGAATTTCGGCGGGATCCGGCCGGGCGTGAAATTCCAATCCGTGAAGCGATCAAACCAATGACGTGCGCGCTCCGCCGAGGCGGAGGAACCGGTAGCTCCCGCATGCGCCGCATGGGCGATGGCTGCGAAACTCTCGCTGTAGGCGTAGCGCCTTTTGCGGATCGGAGTGCCGTCCCGGGCGACCTGGAAAAACATTCGCCCGTCGCTGGGATCGACACACTTTTGTTCGAGAAACGCCAGCCCGCTTTCCGCCCATGACAGCCATTCGGGGCGCCGCTCGAATTCCTGATAGAGCGTGAGCAACATCCAGCTTATCCGCCCTTGCGCCCACACGGACTTGTCATCATCGACGAGCGAACCATCACGGTCGAAACAGTGCAGGAAGCCGCCGTGTGTCTCATCGATCGCGCGGGGAAACCAGAACGGCAGGCAATCTTCGACAAGTTGCCGCTGATAGAAATCCACAAGCTCAGTCATGCGAGGACGGGTTCCTTTTGCGGGGTAACGACCGGTTTCGCGCCCCACCGCGCGAAGCCGAGTTCATTGAGTCGGTTCATCAGCGCGTCGACCTGAGCTTCGGTCGGCATGCCCAGAGGCAGCCTCGCCGGGCCGACAGGGACGCCGAGCCTGCCCATCAGCGCTTTGGCGGTGCCCAGGAATCCAGTCGCGGCGATTGCATCGATCATGGCGATGGAGACTGATTGCAGGCGGCGTGCTTCGGGAAAGTCGCCTATGTGGAAAGCATCGATGAGATCCTGATAGAGACGGGGTGCCCAGTTGTAGGTGGAGCCCACTCCGCCGCGCGCACCGGTGGCGAGTGCGGCGAGTAGTGTTTCATCCACTCCCCAAGGGATGTCGAAGCGGTTCCCGGCCACATCGAGCGAGCGGCGGTAGGAAACGAGGTCCGGGTTGGTGAACTTGATGCCTGCGAGATTCGGGATGCGGGCGGGTGCTTGCTCCAGGAACGCCTCCATCGGGAAATTCACGCCCGTGAGCACCGGAATGTCATAGTAGTAGAAAGGAGTAGCCGGTGCTTCCGCCGCGATGGCCGCACAGCAATCGATGAGTGCAAACAAACTGCCGGGCTTGTAGTAGGAAGGCGCGAGCGCGCTGATCGCGGCAAAGCCGAGATCTTCCGCGCGGCGGGCGAGGATTTTCGCTTCTTCAATGCTGTTGCCTCCGACATGGGCGATGACCGACAGCCCGTTCGCTTTTCCCGCGACGTCCCAAGCGTTATAAAGTTGGATTTTTTCCGCCGCGGTCACGGAATGCGACTCACCGGTCGAACCGGTGATGAAGACGGTCTTGATGCCGTTGGTTTTTAGGAACGCAGCCTGGATGGCCACGACTTCCGGAGCCAACGAGCCGTCGGCATGCAAAGGCGAATGGGTGGCGACAACGAGTTCGTGCAGTTTCATGAATGGGCAAAAATGGGTTCAATGGGGGTCATTCCGAGGTGACACTGGATAGGTGTTGTGAGAAAATAAACGAGAAAACCTGCGGTGTGCGGACACCGGGGCGCACCTCGCCGTTGAAAAATATGAACTGATCTTTCCACTGGGTCGCCGCGGCAGTCACTGGCGCGGGCACCGTGAGATGGCCGGCGTAAGTCCAGCGATCCCCGGTGGTGTCGTAGCGCAGCACTTCTCTGGAAAAGCCTGCGTGATGTTCTGGCGAGGCGAGGCCGGCTTGTGCGCCGTCGTCCCCGGAGACGAGGATAATCGAATCCCCAATCACTGGCGCGGGCGAAGCCGAGGCCGCCAGCCCATGCGGCAGATCGACGACGCGTGACCACAGACCGCTGGAAAATTTCCATGCGTCGCGCAGGAGGATGCGCGTCGGCTTGCCGTCGCTCGCTGAAACAAGCGAGCAACCGCCCATCAGATAGAATGCGTCGCCCACTGCGGCGGCCGTCGCAAGAATTCTGCCCGCTGCGGGGAGCTCGGGCATTTTCTGCCAACCCTTTCCCAGCGCATCAAGATCGAGCATCCAGTGGGCGTTGGTTGCCGCCGTCGCGTCAGCCGTTTCAATGCCACCGCAAAGGTGGATAGATCGGCCGACGAGTGCGCCGCTCAATTGCGCAAGGCAGTTAGGAAGGCCCGGCAAGCTGCGAAATACCGGCAGCCCGTCCGCTGCCAACGTGAGAAGCCAGACATCGCTGAAATGGCGGGCCGCATCCCCGCCGCCGATGATGATGATCCCCTCGCGGCAGCTCAGGGAGACGCCGTAGCCGTTGGTTTTCGGCAGCCGACCGATGATTTTCCAACCGGTTTCCTGCGAAGTTAGGTTCAGCATGTAGAGCGTGTCATGCCATACCTTTCTGCCGCCATTCCACGGCATCACCCCATCGGGAAAGTTTGCCCCGCCCCCCGCCAAAAGCAAGTTGCCGATCACACCGGTGAATGCCCCCGCGTAACCGACGGCATCCGGAACCGCGGGAAACATAGCCAGCGCGAATTCCTTTGCGGCGGCAGGATCCGGGCGGGCCACAGGCGCGGCGGTCATTGGATGGGCGGGGTGGGCAGGCATCTGGTATTGCAGGCAGGTGATCTGCTCAGAAACTAAACGCCGCCGCCAACAAAGACGATGGCCCGCTAATGGTTTTCACAACAAACCAGTTTGCGGGCAAATCCGCAGATTCGCCTTGCAAGGAAACTGCGGCGGCGGAACATCCGTCCCATGCGAAACATGCCGATGCCTGTCCGGAGCAACTTGGTTGAGGACTGCGTCCGGGTGATCCGCCTGCGCTTGGAGGCCGGGGAATGGAGCGGCGGTCTTCCCGGCGAGCGGACTTTGGCGCAGTCACTCGAAGTCGGCCGCGATACGGTGCGCCTGGCGCTTCAGCGACTGGAAAATGACAACGTGTTGAGCCCGGCGCGAGCGGGTTGCAAAAGGACGGTTCTCATCGCGCCGGACCGCTCCTCCAGGATCCGGGTGGAAGCCCTGCGCATCGGAGTGCTCTCCCCGCGACGGCTCGAACAACTCCCACAGCCGACCTTGTTCGAAGTCGATCACCTGCGGCGCGCGCTGGGCGATATCGGAGGCTCCCTCGAGCTGTTCTCGCCAGCCTGGTTTGAGCAGAAAAACCCCGTCAGACATCTTGTCCGGTTGGTGGAGCATGAACCATGCAGCGCTTGGATCCTGTTTCGTACGAGCGAACAGATCCAACGCTGGTTCGCAAAATCCGGCATCCCCTGCCTCGTCCGCGGCTATCCGTTTACCGCCGACTTGCTCCCCCATCTGGATGTGGACTGGCAGGCGACCGCGCGACATGCCTCCGGGCGTCTCTGGCGGCAGGGGCATCGCCGGGTCGGGATACTGATCCCCCCCGGGCACCTGCGGGGTGTGGAGGCGGCGATCCAAGGGGCCAGCGCCCTCGGGGAACCTGACTTCCGTGTCATTGAGATCCCCGAAAATGGAACGGTTGAAGGAGTTTGCCGGGTCCTTGCAAGAACCCTCCAGATGAAAGACCCACCCACCGCCATC
Organism: Luteolibacter sp.; assembly: GCA_044369025.1. GTDB lineage: Bacteria > Verrucomicrobiota > Verrucomicrobiia > Verrucomicrobiales > Akkermansiaceae > Luteolibacter. The sequence continues at coordinate 931 of JBIPMR010000082.1, read as the reverse complement.
ATCGCACCGCGCTCCAGACAGGTCGCCACAGCCCTGACATGGCTTGGCACCCAGGGTATCCGGGTGCCTGAGGATTTCGGAATCATTTCGCTCGCCTCCGATCCATTCATGGATCATCTCGTGCCCGAGTTGAGTGGCTACCGGGTCAATCCCGAAACCGTATCAAAGCTGGTCATCCGCCGTGTCAAAATGCTCATTTCCGGCAATCAAGGCCGCGGAAAAAACTCGTGGATCACGCCGGAAGTCGTGAAAGGCGCGTCCATCGAAATGAGAGGCTGAGGGGCCGCCATCTGACTGCGCAAAACTGGTAGGTTGCCAAGACCAGCATCTGACCGTTGCGGGACCGGACTAGCGGTGCTCTGATCAAGGTGATCGCATTGCGATTGATCCAAAACCCTTAATCCAGACGCCTTCCATGAAACCCCGCTCATTCACATGTCTTCTGCTGGCCTCGCTACCTACAGCAATATTCGCCACTCCAGTCACCCGCAACGGCACTGCGAACAACCTCAACCTCACCGCCGCCTGGATTAGCGGGGTTGCGCCGACCACCGCCAACACGGCCACCTGGGACGGCTCATCCACCCTTGCCAATACGATGGGAGCCGCCAACACCTGGGGCGCGCTCAACACCTCCGCGGCCTCCGGTGCGGTCTCGTTCACCGGGGCCAACAACTTGGTATTGGATCACACCACCGATGCGAGCACCGTGTTCAATAGCGGTGCTAACAACTTCACCTGGGGTGCCGCTGCGACCGGAGGCAACTTCAATATCAACGGCGCGGCAGGCAGCAGCTCATCCATCGCCACCGGTGCCACCTTCGCCGGTTCCGGCAGGGTGACCATCAGCAGCACCGGCACCAAAGACTGGTCGAAAAACGGCACCAACAATGGCGTCACCAACGTCACCTTCACCGGCACGCTCGCCCTG
>JBIPMR010000685.1:0-3049 GCA_044369025.1 Luteolibacter sp. | reverse complement strand
GCAGGCGGCCAGGACCTCGAGTTGGCCCAGCGAGATTCGGATGCCCAGCCACACGCCGACGATGGTGAAGACCGTGAACGAGAAAAAAGTGGTGAGCAGTTCGTAAAAGTAGCGCGCGAGGAAGGGATCGAGCGGACGGACGTTCGGATAGATGAGCAGGCCCTTGTTGGCCTTCAGCGCGCTCATGCTGCTATCGATGGGGCCGGTGAACAGGTTGAGCAGGAGTTTGCCGTTGAGGACGAAGAAAGCGAAGGGGATGTCCGGAACGGCGCGGCCACCGAGCGGGCCGAGCAGCACGCCGATGACCAGCACGCTGAGCAGCGGCTCGACCAGCATCCAGACGAAGCCCAGCCGGTATTGGCCGAAGCGGGTGGCGATCTCGCGCGTGAACAACGCCCGGATCACCAGGATCTGGCTGCTCCAAGGCGAGTGTCGTGGCAGCGAAATGGGGTGGAACATGGACTCGATGTTAGACGGAGGGACTTCAGCGGAAGCTTTTGGCAAGGGAGTAGCCGGAGACCACGGTGTGCATCAACGCTGCTTTCGCGGACGGTACGCCGTAGGCCAGCAGCAGCTGGTGGAAGGTCCGGTCCGCCTCGGCGCGGCTGACGCCCTTCTGGGTGAAAAGCCAGTCATGGAAGACTGCGGCCCAGGTTTCCGGCTGATCGATACCATCTCCCAGCGTGACTTTCAGGCGATCAGGCGCGGTGATGCCGTTACAGATATAGCCGGCCGGGACCCGCCAGACCGTGCCGCCGATCTCGACGGTCCATGGCTTGCGGACTTGGTAGCGGCCGTTGCCCGTCTTTTTGAGCTGCGGCGCGTCCGGACGCTTGGCGGCGGGTGCCTTGACCTGCTGCCGCACCGACTGCCCGCGGCAGGCAGTGGCCGGAGGCGCGCAGCCGCCGGTAAGAGGAATGGCAGCCAGAAAAGGGATGAGGGTTCGCTGCACGGTCATGATCAATTGGTGCCGATGCGGTTGAGATCGTAGGCGGCTTGCGAGAACGAGGAGAGCGGAATGATCTGCTGGATCAGGCGGCTCCAGCGCACCAGCGGCGCCTCGGTCACATAGACAATATCCTCACCCTGAATGGCAAAACGCTGGGTCAGCAGAATCGCACCCGGTTCCTTGAGGTTGATGGTGTAAACCCTGTCCGGATCGCCCTTCCGGAACACGAAAACGCCCGATGGATCCGAACGCCTCTCATCCAACCCGGAGGCCGCCCCCAGCGCATCCGCAAGGCTCGGCGAGGGCGCCGGGAAGGGAATGGTGATGGGCCTGTTGATGGCACCCATGACGTAGAAGCGGTTCGATGCATCCGTGGTAACGCTCAGCAGATCGCCCTCCTCCACCGGAAAGGCGCACTTGCGGAAACCTTCGTAATCAAATTCATAATCGCGGCCGCCGCGGCGCAGCGTGTAGCGGAACAGGTGCTCGGCGTCCTTCGGTCCACCGGCGGCGGAGAGCAGGTCGAGCGAATCCATCGCGCCGCGTTCCAGATTGACCGGGCCGGGCGATTTCACCTCGCCGAGCACATTGGCGGTTTTCGGGATCCTTCCCGAGCGGGAAACGGACGACTGCGCGGTGTTGGAGATCGGTTTGAGCTTCTCCAGCAGCTCCGCGGAAATTTCCGCCAGGCTCCGGTCGAGGACCTGAACGGCACCTACGTAGGGGACCCCGACGCGGCCGTCGCGTGGCACTTCCACCGGACCAAAGTTGAACGGCTCACCGCGGGTGTAGAACGGGCTCTGCTCGGAAAGGTCGGAGATGATGAAGCGCAGGGTGTCCCGCTCGCGCACCTTGTCCGAGTAGCTGTCGCCCTTGATCGGTGGCGGGAGCTGGGCGGCACCATACTGGCGTCCACCGGCAGGCAGGTCGGCGCGGGAGTTCACCGCCACGAGCACGTAAGAGCTGTCACCTCCCTCGATCCGGCTCTTTTGGGGGCCGGTCTGGGACATGAAGGTGCAGGAACAGATCGAGAGGACGAAAAACAGGCCCGCGAAGCGGATGAGGTGCCGGATACTGATCATGAAAAAGGGTGAGGTGCGCGCGTGGAATATGCGCCGGGAATGTGCCGGCGATGCATGCGGCGCTCCGGAGGTCTTGAAGAGGAATCCGGCTGGGTTGTCAAGAGCATTGACCACCAGTGGCGCATTGCCAAAACCGTGGAGCCCAGCCCGACAAAGGGCTTCGCAAAAATGCCCGGCCGGGCCCGCTGACCCGGTGCCGGAACCCGATTGTTGACAAACTCCACGCTGCCGCAAACGATTGAATCAATGGCGATACGGTTGGATCTTCAAGCAGGGTGGCCGGTCCTCACCTGGACTCATCCGCTGCTCGACAAGATCCTGCGGCAGATCGGAACGGATGGTGAGCAAGTGGCGGCGGGCTGGGGATACCGCCGCAGCGGGCGGCGCGCGCGGCGGGGTGCCAAACGGGCAAATTCGCGCCTGCTCCTGCTCGAGGACGCCTTCGTGAGGTCCATGAAGCCGGGCAGCAGCAGCCCCTACGGACTGGTTGCCGACTCGGGTGGCATTTACTACGATGCGGATGGCACCAGTGATCTCGTCGCGGCTCTGGAGTCCGGTCGCCCGGAAGGCTGGATGCGGGCGAATCCGGCCGATCCAACGCTGCTGCTCGCGCGGTTCCGAGAGGTCAAAGCCTCGAAATACAACTGGTATCCCGGGGATTTCCAGAACGCGGGTGCCCCTTTCGATCCCGGCGTCCTGGTAATCGATCAAACCCGCAAGGATGCCTCGCTGGCGGCCGGCGGCATGCGGGAATCCGATTTCGACCGGATGGTCCGCGACGCCCTTGACGAGCATCCGGGGGAAACCATCTATCTGCGGGCGCACCCGGATCATCGCTACCGCGGCAAGCATTCGTGCTTCTCGCCGTGGGTGTTCAAGGAGCCGCGTGTGCAGCTGCTGCCGCCGGATCTTTCACCCGCCCGTTGTTTCGAATTCTGCCGGGAGATCTACGCCGGAACCTCGTTGATGGGGATGGAGGGCCTGATCCACGGCTGCCGCGTCAAAACCTATGGCTGGA
>JBIPMR010000686.1:0-3049 GCA_044369025.1 Luteolibacter sp. | reverse complement strand
TCGAAGCCGGCCATTTCCTCGAGCATGCGGTGGTCCATGGAAATCTCTACGGCTCGCTCAAATCCGAAGTCCTGTCGTATCTCCAGGCCGGCACCGACGTGGTGATGGACATCGACGTGCAGGGCGCGGACCAGATCCGCGAATGCCCGGACCCCGAGATCCGGAAGGCCTTCGTCGATTTGTTCGTCATGCCTCCCAGCGAGCAGGAACTCCACGCGCGCCTGTCCGGGCGCGGCACCGACGCCCCGGAAATCATCGCCCTGCGGATGCGCAACGCGCTTGAGGAAATGTGCCACTGGCAACGCTACGCCCATCTGCTGTTATCTTCGAGCCGGGAACAGGATTTCGCCAAGTTCCAAGCCCTTGTCATCGCCGAGCGCCTCAGCGTGTCGCGGATTTCAACAGACCAGATTTGAAATCACCGCCCGTTATCGGCTTCTGGCTGCCGCACCGCCGCGCATGAGGATTTGTGAGAAGGCCCGGCGCTTCCCGCTTGATCTCGCCATCCCGGCGTCATCTTATCAGGCCGCGCCATGAAACTCGAAACCCTCTGCCTGCACGCCGGATACAAATCCGACCCCGCCACCAACGCCTGCGCCGTTCCCATCTATCGGACGGCGTCCTACGTTTTCAACAGCACCGAGCACGCCGCCAATCTCTTCGCCCTGCGCGAACTGGGCAACATCTACACCCGCCTGATGAATCCCACCAACGACGTGCTCGAACAGCGCGTCGCCGCCCTCGAAGGCGGGGCGGCGGGCCTCGCCATCGCTTCCGGCACCTCCGCGATCTTCTACTCGATCATCAACCTCGCCCAAGCCGGCGACAACATCGTTTCCGCTAGAAACCTCTACGGCGGCACTTACACCCAGTTCAAGGACATCCTCCCCGCCCTCGGCATCGAGGTGCGCTTCGTCGACTCGAATGATCCCGCGAACTTCGCCGCCGCCGCGGACGACAAAACCCGCGCGTTTTTCTGCGAATCCGTTTCCAACCCCGCCCTGGAAATTTCCGACCTCCAAGCCATCGCCGATGCCGCCCACGCCCTCGGCCTGCCGCTCATCGTCGATTCCACCTTCTCCACGCCCTACCTCACCAAGCCCATCGACTTCGGCGCGGACATCGTCGTCCACTCGCTCACCAAATGGCTCGGCGGCCACGGCACCGGCATCGGCGGCATCGTCATCGACTCCGGAAAATTCAACTGGGCCGCCGGCAAACACCCGCTCTTCGACGCGCCGGACGGTTCCTATCACGGCCTGCGCTGGGGCCACGACCTGCCCGCGCCGCTCGCCCCGCTCGCCTACATTCTGCGCATGCGCACCGGCCCGCTCCGCAATCTCGGTGCCTGCCTCGCTCCCGACAACGCCTGGATCGCCCTGCAAGGGATCGAAACCCTGCCGCTGCGCATGGACCGCCATTGCGAAAACTCCCTCGCCGTCGCCAAACATCTTCAAGCCCACCCCGCCGTCGAGTGGGTCCGCTACCCCGGCCTGCCCGGCGATCCCCAAGCCGCGCTCAACCAAAAATACCTCCACGGCAAGGGCGGCGCGATGGTCGTCTTCGGCATCACCGGCGGTGCCGCCGCCGGCTCCAAGTTCATCGATTCCCTCAAGCTCTTCAAACACCTCGCCAACGTCGGCGACGCGAAGTCGCTCGCCATCCACCCCGCCACCACCACCCACTCCCAGCTCAACCAGGAGCAGTTGTTGGCCTGTGGCATCCCGCCCGAACTCATCCGTCTCTCCGTCGGCATCGAACACATCGACGACATCCTCGCCGACATCGATCAGGCCATCGCCGCCGCCATTTCCTAACATCCCCGCCATGGACTCCCGCACCTCCATCTTCGCCAAAATCGAATCCGCCAACGCTGGGCTCAAAACCAAGGCGGCCTATCCGAATTACGACCCGAAAATCGTCCACTCCGCGCCCAAGCTCGAAGGCACCGACCTCTGGGAAATCTTCTCCCGGAATTTCAAATCCGTGAACGGCCGGCCGATGGATTCCATCGAGAAACTCATCGATTTCCTCGACGGCAACAACCAGCGCCACGGCTACTGCGATCCCGCGCTCTACGACTCCATCGGCTCGAAACTCGCCGCCGCCGGCCTCACCGTGGAAACCGAATACGACCGCAGCCGCTACGACGACTATCAATTCGGCATCACCCGCGCCACCGGCGCGATTGCCGAGTCCGGCTCCGTCATTCTCGACGACGACCGCACCTCGCACCGCCTCGCCGCATTGTCACCGTGGGTTCACGTGGCGGTTTTGGAAAAATCGGAAATCCACCGCACCATCCCGGACGCCATCACCTCCTTCGGCGATAGCCCTAACATCATCTGGGCCACCGGCCCGTCCAAAACCGCCGACGTCGAAGGCATCCTCATCGAAGGCGTCCACGGCCCCGGCGAGCAGATCGCATTGCTTGTCTAACATTCATCAGCCGCGGGCATGATTCCAAGGATGACCCTACGATTGGCTTCCCTGCGGCTACTCTGGGTCGTGGCCTTTTTTCCAAACGCACACGCTGCAACCGCAGCGCCTAACATCCTCTTCATCCTCGCCGACGACCTCGGTTACGGCGATGTCGCTTGTTACAACCCCGAGTCGAAGGTGCCCACGCCGCACATCGACCGGCTCGCCGCGCAGGGCATGTTGTTCACCGACGCCCACAGTCCTTCCACCGTTTGCACGCCCACCCGCTACAGCATCCTCACCGGGCGGATGGCGTTCCGCACCGGAAACCGCACGGTCTTCACCGGGGCAGGCGGCCCTAACATGATCGAGGCGGGACGGCTGACTCTTCCGGAGATGCTGCGTCAACAAGGCTACTCCACCGCGTTGATCGGCAAGTGGCATGTCGGCCTCACCTTTTCCGATTCCCAAGGCAAACCGATCCACCAAGGCACGCTTGAGGCGATCCAGCGCATCGACTACACCCGGCCGATTCCCGACTCGCCGATCCACCGCGGCTTCGACCAATTTTTCGGCACCGCCTGCTGCCCCACCACCGACTGGCTCTACGCGTTCATCGACGGCGACC
>JBIPMR010000684.1:0-3053 GCA_044369025.1 Luteolibacter sp. | reverse complement strand
CAGCCGCCGGTGATTTGATCGATGGATCGCCAGACGGTTTCGTAGAAATTCCCGCGCAGCGGATCGGGCCGCAGAAATTGCACTTCGAGCGAGGGCGTGCCGAAAAACGGCCGCAGGATCCAGGAAAACTGCGCGCCGAGAAATCCGTTTCCAGCCAACCAGGCAAGCAGGGTGGCGGTCGCGGCGGCGGGAGTCGGGGCCCGGGTGGCGAGCAGCCGGTGCAGGTGGAGATTCGCCGTGATGCCGGCGAAGCCGATGAGGAAGGTGTGGGTGACGAGGTAGGCCGCGTGGGCGTTTTCCGCGCCCGGGGCATCCGGCGGCGGGGCATTGAAAGCGAGCAGCAGCGTGACCGGTGCCAGCGATCCCAGCATCACCGCGGCGAGCGCGAAGGAGCTGAGCAAAGCCAGAAGCGATTGGCGAAAACCGAGCCCGGTGCCCAACAGCAGCCCGAGCAAGCCGTTCAGCAAGCCGTTGCAAGCCAGCGTCAGGGCGATGAGCAACGGAAGTTTCACCGCCACGTAAACGCCCATCAACGGATCCCGCCAGAAGCCGACCGTGAAGCCGTAAAGCGCGAGCCCCGCCACCGCCGTCAGCGCCACCCGCAGCACCCGCCGGAAAGTGGGCGCATCCAGCCAATCCGGGGCGGGCTGGATGAGTGGGCGCAGGTGCATGCAAGCGATGACATCAGCCCGAAATGAAGCTTTGATGGAGTTTGCATGCGAAATCCGTGAATCCTTCCGGCGCAAGATGGCGCTTGAATGTTGCTGCGCGCCGCACTAGTCCCTCTCCCGCATGGATCCAAGGCACCCTTACGAACACCTGCCGCTTTTCACCGCCGGCATCGTGCTGGCCATCTGGCTGATCGGCGTGCATGCCGTGATGCTCGCCAAACCGCTGCAGACCCAGGAGTTCCTCAAAAAATTCCCGCGCAACTCCTTTCTCGGCCAAATCCTGCTCGGCATCGGCCTGGCGTGGTTCTGGCTGCTGATCGCGCCCGCCGGCATGGGCCGCCTCAGCGCACTCTCGATGGACCTCGGCGAATTCAACGCTGCCAAGGGAGTGCTCCGTCTTTTGGTGCCTGCCGCGTTGGTGCTCGTCACCATCAGCGTGCGGGATTTCCTCGCCGTCCGCGCCCTCGGGCTGGTCGGATTGATGGCCGCCTCGCCGCTTTTGGAGGCGGCCTTTCTCAAGGACCCGCAATCGCGCCTGCTGGTGCCGATTTTCGCCTACGCGATGCTCACCGCCTCGCTGTTTTTCGTCGGCATGCCCTACCTTTTCCGCGACGCGGTCACCTGGGTCACCGCCAAGCAGCAGCGCTGGACGATCATCTCCGGCGCCGGTCTCGTTTACGGCATCGCCATGCTCGTCTGCGCCTTCGCCTTTTGGCGGGCGTATTGAGTGCGGGCGCGGTGCGGCTTCAGTAAACCGGGGCGCCCGAGGTGTCTTCGCCGCCACCACCGCCGCCACCGCCAGCGGCTTTGTTGGCGGTGTTTTCCATCGCTTCGCCGCCGATGCGCATGTCACGGCCGAGGCCGATGAACGTGTTGCAAGAGCTAAGAAGCACAGCGGACGTGGCAAGAGTGATCAGGAGCAGTGAATTCATCTGTTTTCTGGATAGCCACATTTGACCGAGCTGCAAGCGGATATTGTGAACATTGCTTAATTATCGCCATCCCGTGGCGGCTGATTGAGCGCCGGGCGGACGACATAACGCTGGTTTTCCACCCCGATCTCGGGAGGCGTGCCATGCGTCTCGAAGGCATCGTAGCCGTCCTTCAAATTCTTCCAAAAATCCTCCCACGGCTGGCCGGCCACCGCCGCCAGACGCGCGTCGCTCAGCCGGAACGGGAAAATATGGACGCGGAAAAACGGCTGCCCGCCCGCGTGGGCCGCGGCGCAGAGCGTGTAGATTTCCTCGATCTTCTCATCGGTCATCGCCAGGCAGCCGACCGAGATCTGGTCGCCGTGGATCATGATCGCGCTGCCCGTCCGCTGCTGCGCCCGATCGTAGGCGTTCGGATAGCCGATGTTGAACGAAAGGTGGTAGAGGCTCTGCGGGTTCATCGCCGCGGCTGGCACGAAATAGAATCCCTCCGGCACCTGCCTGTCGCCTTCCGCGAGCTTCGGGCCCAGCTGGCCCGAAGCTCCGGCAATCGGATAGCTGCGGAAAAGGTCGAATTTCCCGGTCCCACGATTCCGGACGAACAGCTCCACCACCAGGTCCTCCTTGATCGCGCGCAGGAAAACCGGATCGCCGTATTTCAAACCGACCGCCTTCAAATCCCGCTCCAGCCCCGGCTTGACGGCGGCGGCGGCGGCGGCCGCCCGTTGTTTGCCCGGCAATTGCGTGCGCTCGTTCATGGCACGCGTGGTTTCCCGTTCCTCGCAGGACGCGAGCGAACCGAAACCAAGCACGCCGGTGACCAGCAGGAATTTCATGGGACTGCTTCCAGCTTGCCGCCCCCGCGCCGATTGGCAAGGCTCCGCGCATGACCCTCAAGCCGCTCGGCGATGCCGCATGGTTGGTGGAGTTCCCCGGCGGAACTCCGCTCGCGCGCGTGCTCGGCCGGGTCGCCGCCCTCGCAGAAAACCGCCCGCCCGGCGTGCTCGACGTGGTCTCGTCGTTCGAATCGCTGGCCGTGCACTTCGGCGCGGTGGATGGCCTCGAAATCCGGGACTGGATCGAAACCGCGATGCACCTGACGCATCAGGAAATCCCCGCCGGCCGCGAAATCGAAATCCCCGTGCGTTACGACGGCATCGATCTGGCAGAAGTGGCCGCGCAAGCCCGCATGTCGGTGGCGGACCTGATCGCCCTGCACAGCGGCGCGGAATACACCGTGGCGGCGGTCGGTTTTTCGCCGGGTTTCCCCTATCTCTCAGGCCTGCCGCCGCGCCTCGGGCTGCCACGGAGGCAGACCCCGCGGCTCGCGGTGCCCGCCGGTTCGGTGGCCATCGCCGGCGGGCAGGCGGGCATCTATCCGTTCGCCTCGCCCGGCGGCTGGCATGTGTTAGGGTGCACCGCCGTTCTGCTGTTCGATCCCGCCCAAGTC
>JBIPMR010000902.1:0-3053 GCA_044369025.1 Luteolibacter sp. | reverse complement strand
ATGCTTTTCCAAGCAATTCTCCTATCAATTGTCCTGATAAAAAACAGGCGCCCAATAGTGCTACTCCATAAATTTTCATGCCTTACTTTTTAAAATATTACTTTATTTTCACAATTCGAATTGCATTTAAATAGGTTTTACCCTCCTTGTTGGCATTGAATTTTATTGAAATTCCCTTCCCTTCTGTCGCATTTATTAGTGTACTTTTAATAATGGCTCTTTCGGCTCCAATTTGGTTTGGAATATCTAAATTTTGAAGGACGGTATTTCCATTAATAGCAACATCAAATATATAATTAGAGGCATTTTCATAAGTAGAAGTATTTCCTAAATTATAGGCCAAGGCTTCTTTTTGAACAAAAGGAATTAAGTGTGCCCAATAGAAATAAACTTCATATTGACCATCCGAAACATCGGCTTTGAACTCTTCAATTCCATTTCGTTGTGTTTGGAAAATAGGGTCTTGAGTCGTGTTTAGAATATCTAATTCTGATGCCGGTAATTCACCAAATCGCGTTTTGGTTTTAAATGGTTTTCCACCAATATACCCCCAATTTCCTGAAGTATACGGCTGTTCTGGTATCCAACAGATTCTTGCCTCTTTATCTTCAAAATATCTATTAGAACCCAACATTACATTCAAACTTTCAAAATTGGAATTTTGGATTTGTTTTGGAATTATTTGAAAATTTGTTTTATAAAAATCAGTAGTTTCAGATGTATCACTTTTGGCAATAGCTTCCAAAATATTTAATCCGCTCACAAAGGGAATTGGGACTACCACCACCCCATTTATAGTAATAAAAACCCCTAAAGTTTTAGAATTTAAAGTAACTTCCACTTTCGGTAAATTGCTATAAATAGAAATATATTGGGTACATATTCCTAATTGCGTTTCAACTCCAGCCCTGTTTTCCCATGAACTAGAACCAAAAGCAACAAAAGGGTTTTTGAGTAAATTGGCTTGGTATAATAAATAGGTATCTTTCTTTTCCCTGTCCAATCCTGTAATTCCTTTATTGTTAACGTGCGGAACTGCAGCGGCCCTATTTTCAGAGAAAAAATCGTTTAAATTCCAAATAGCTGCTCCCGAAACAAAATCTCGATATTGAATTGCTTTCAAATAATGTTCGTGGTATAAATTGCCGTATTCAGCTGTATAATCGAACCTTTCAGGTAAAAAAGAATGCAGCCTAGAATCGACATCAGCTCCGTATTCGGTTATTATTATTGGGGTGTTTGGATATTCTTTATGAAAATTATCTAAATAATCATCAAATCCTGAAAAAATGCCGCTGTACCAACCTTGATACAAATTCAACCCCACAATTTTTGGAATTTCAAACAAACCTGCTTCTTTATATGCCGACATCGAACCGTGGCATGGAATTAAGGTATATCTGTTGGGGTCTAATTCTCTGATTAATTTTTCTATTGCCTTGGCCTGACGATTTACTTCTTTGCAATAAATAGCATGTCTTTCGGGCTCTTTTTTAAATGGTGGACGCAACATAACCTCATTCATATATGCCCAAGTTACTAGCGAGGGATGATTGAAATTTTGTTTAACCATTTCTTCTGCCATGTGCAAAGAATTGTTCAAGAACAACTCGCTTTCCGTAATTGCATTGACAATTGGAATTTCTACCATGGTAATAATTCCCAATTTATCACACCTATCCAAAATGTATTGATCCTGCGGATAATGAGCAATTCTAAGGAAATTACCTCCCATTTCTTTTATCAAATTCATGTCCCGAAGATGCATTTCATCTCGTAAAGCATTTCCTAATTTATCATAAACTTCATGGCGATTTACACCAATCAATTTCAACGGATTCCCATTTAAATAAAACCCTTTCTCCGCTGTAAATTCAAACCAACGCAATCCGAAAATATTTTGTTTTTCCTGAATTATATTGTTGTTTTCATCAATCAAAGTTGTATATAATGTATATAATTTAGGCGAATCAGGCGACCATAATTCTGGGTTTTTGATTTGGATTGGATTGGCTTCAAAAGTTTTAGATTCACCAGCATTCAAAGTTAATTTATTGGTTACAACTTTTAAAATTTCACCCTTTGGATTGCAATATTTCTGAATAATTAGAAGTGTAGTTTTTTCAGAAAGTGTGTTTTTGATTATTGTTTTGACAGCAACCGTAGCTTCTTTTTCAGAAACTTTAGGTGTTTTTATATAAATACCAGAGGACGCAAAATCATCATTTGATATGTGAATTGGACTTACAAAACTTAGCGATATCGGTCTGTTGATTCCTCCAAAAAAAGTATAATCTGCTGTTAATGGCGGAATGTTTTCATTGTAGGAATTATCAACTTTAATGGCAAACAAATTTGGTTTTCCTACTTGTATGTATTTTGTAATATCAAAAGAAAATGCTGTTGAGCCGCCAATATGATTGCCAACTAATTTTTCATTAACATATAAATCAACTACTTGATTGGCTCCGCCAAAATGAATTATGGTGTTTTTCCCTTTGGCTTCTTCCCCAATAAAAACAACGCGTCGGTACCAACAAGCACCACGGAAAAAACCAGAAGTTTCATCCATAGCATCTTCATTGTTCCAGGTATGAGGTATAGCAACTGTTGTCCAATTTTTATCAGAAAAATCCATTTTATAAGCATTCGCTAGATTTTCTTTAGAGAATTTCCAAGCTTCATTTATGGTATAATTGGCATCTTGAAACCCTTTTTTTTGTTGGGAAAAAAGGAATGTGTTACCAATTATCCCATATATAAATAAGAAGTTTAATAGGATATTGAAATGGTTCTTTTTCAGAATTGAGAAGGCGATATATGATTTCATTCGATGATTATATTTTCCCAATTATCGGTTCGGAATGGAGAAGCTGGTAAATTGGAACCATTAAAAAGATTCGCTTTATCAGTGTTATTCCAAGCATATCGAACAGAAACTGGTGTTTTAATTGATTGTGAAAATACAATTAATTTATTGTTTTTGATATAAGCTTGTGCTTTAACAAATTTTTTATCTTCACCCGCGATAAAAATATCATTCAAAATAGCTC
>JBIPMR010000081.1:0-9409 GCA_044369025.1 Luteolibacter sp. | reverse complement strand
ACGTCCGCCGCGGCCAGTCGCTCGTCGTCTGGGCCATCAACGAAGGCCGCGGCGCCGCCCGCGAGTGCGACCGCTTCCTGATGGGCATCACCAACCTGCCGTAAACGCCTGTCAGAAAATCGAAGATCCGTCTGATCCGTCTGATCCGTGATAGATTCTCCGGTCCTGACGGGACCACTCATCAAAGCCCGGCACACCGTGCCGGGTGCTCCGCGGCAATGGCATTCCGTCCTGATGGGACGGCTCATGCGCGAGAAGTTCACCACCAGAATCCCTCTTCATCCGCATCCATCTGCGGTTTGAAAATCTTCGTCTCAGACATCCTGATCCGGATGGGATCAGGATGACCTCAATGGGCGGTAGAAGAGGGTAAGGGCGGTGCCGGGATATTGGGTTTCGGTTTGGTTGAGTGCGATGCACAGATGCTCGACGACCGTGTCGTGCGCGGGGTTGGTTTGGCCGTGGAGCTCGATGATGAGGCGTTTGCTTGCCGGGACGGGCGCATTCTCTCGGATTTGAAATCCGGCAAACCGCGCATCGAGACCGCCACCCTGCGGGAAAGGCCCGGCCACGAAAACAGCGCCCAACGGATGCGGGCGCCCGCGGCATTGAAGCCCCGCAGAACGCCGGCGACTAGCCGTCAGACACTCCTCATTTGCCGAGCATGTAGGCCAGCAGGTCTTTCAGCTCGTCGGGATTGAGGCGGTTGATCAGCCCGGGCGGCATCGGCGAAACGGGCGAAGGCTTGATGTCCTTGATCTCGTTGCGCTCAATCTCGATGGTCTGGCTGAGGTCGAACGGGCTGGTGGCGATGATCCACTTTTCATCCTTTTCCTCGATGATCTTGCCGGTGACTTGCGCGCCGTCCTTGCGGGTGACGAGATCGAAGGCGTATTGGGTGGAAATGACCTTGCTGGGTTCGAGAATCGACTCGGCGAGGTCGTGCACGGTGAAGCGGCCGCCGACCGTGGTGAGGTCCGGGCCGGAGGATCCGCCGTCGTTGCCATGGCGGTGGCAGGCGGCGCAGAGCGATGCCTGGAACATGCGCTTGCCGTTTTCCTGGTCGCGGCCTTCCAGACCGGATTCGGCGAGAGCCACGATTTCCGCAAGCGTCCACTGACGGCCGGGGCCTTTGATTTCGGGGAGATTGGCCAGGGCGCTTTCGGGGATTTTCGATTCGAGACTGTTGATCCACGCCTGTTCTTCCGGGGTTGCGTTGGCGAGGGTCTGTTTTTTCAAATCGACGATGAAACCGGCGTAACTCGCGCCACCCTTTTTCGTCAGCAACTTGTCGAACCAGGCGAAGAACCGCCGGCGTTCGTCTTCCATCCACGGGCCCTTCACCTCACGCAGGCAGTAGATGTAGTGGATGATCTGGGCAGGTGGCAGGTTGGCGATCATCTCGACCACGGTGCCGCCGTATCGGGAATTGCGCTTCGCCAGTTCCAACCAATCCGGTGCCACTTCCGGGCCGGCGGAATCCATCAGCGCCAGCGTGCGCGAAACCACGCCGGGAGCCTGGAGGTAGGACAACATGCGGCAGAGCTCGCGGTTCAGCTCCGCATCGTTCGCCGGATAGGATGAATCGATTTTCGCAATCACGCGCAGCCGCACCGCGTCATCAGGCTGGCCGTGACGGGCGAAAACGAGGCCCGCCGCGCGCAGCCAGTTGATTTTCTGCGGTTGATCGAGCTGGCTCCAATCGAGCCGCTCCAGCGCGGCAAGGATCGTCTCGCGATGCGCCGCTGTGCCCATCCGGGCGAGCCCGAGCGAGGCGCCGAGGACCTGCCACGGAGTGCTCGCGGCAGTTCCCAGGATCGGCAGGAAGGCGTCCGCGCCCTTGCTCTCAAGCGCGACGCGGGAGTGATAGCGGTCGAGGCGACGGTCGCTCCCGAGCGAGGCGACGGCGGCGGAGGCGTCCATCAGGGCGAGTTCCTTGGATTGATAGCTCACCGGAGGGCTCGATTCGCGCCCGGTGTAGCTCACCCGCCAGAGAGTGGACTCGGTGCGGCGGCCGCCGGTGAGACAATACATCGTCCCGTCGTGGCCGATCACCGCATCGGTGAACGGCAGGCCGGCGCCGGAGACGAATTCCTCGCGCTGCGCCTGATAGGTGGAGCCGTCGGGCGTCAGGTGAATCGCGTAAATCGTCGCAAACGTCCAATCGAGCGCGTAGATCGCGCGCTGGTATTTTTCAGGAAACTTCGCGCCTTTGCCGGAGACCATGCCGGTGGGCGAGCCGGGGCCGATGTCGAGTTGCGACGGCATGCTGTCCTCGTAAGCGACCGGCCATTTCCCGGTGCCGTTGCGCCAGCCGAATTCCGAGCCCGCCACCACGTGGCAGATCCGGGTGGGCCGATACCAAGGCATGCCGAGATCCCATTCCATGTCCGAATCGTAGCCGAAAAGGTCGCCCTGCGCGTTGAAGGCGATGTCGTAGTTGTTGCGGAAGCCGATGGAAAACAGCTCCCAGTTTTTCCCGTCCGGGGTGAAGCGGGCGACCCATCCGCCGGGGGCCATGCGATCGCGTGCGTGGCCGCGGGCGTCCGGGCGGCGCGGCAGCAGTTGGTCCTCGGCCCAGGATTTGGCGACGAGGGATTTTTCGAACTCCGGGACATCGGTGTGATTTCCGGCGACCACGTAGACGAACTTCCCGTCGGGCGAGGCCGCCAATCCGTGCGGCCCGTGCTCGCCGCGGCCTTTGAATGATTTGATCAATTCCGGTTTATCCGGCTCGCCATCGCCATCGCTGTCGGAAACACGCCAGACGCCGCTTTGATCGGAGCCCTCGTTGACGGTCACCCACAAAACCCCCTCGTGCCACAGCAGGCCGTGAGCGCCTTTCAGCGGAATCTTGAGCTCCTCCACCGCCACCGGGGCATCGGCGGCGGACAGGGTCACCCGATAGAGTTTGCCATATTGGTCCGAGCAAATCAGGCGGCCCTTGCCGTCCACCGTCATCGCCACCCATGACCCCTGCCCGGATGGAATCCGATAGAGCTGCTCCAGCTTGAAGCCGGCGGCGACCTGATAGTCTTTGGTTTTATCCACCACCTGCCCGGGTTCCTCCGCTTCGGCTTTCAGGATCTCGCCCCACGGCGCGTCGCCCATTTTCCCGACGACGGTGGCCTTGGCCCAGGTCGCGGCGGGGAAATCGATCGCCTCCCAACCTTCGGCGGATTCGCCGGTGCACAGCCAGTGCGCGTCCGAGACGACGTGGAGTTTTTTGCCGTTCTTGAGCGTCGCCCGGAAGCGCAGCGCCAAGCCGGCGCCGCCGCCTTCGTTGCGGCCTTCCACCGCGATCACATTGCGGCTGCCCGGCTTCAGCTTTTTCAGCACATCGTAGGTGCTGGGAATCGTCCAGTCGCCGCCCATCCCGAGGTTCTCGCCATTGATGGAGAGGCGGTGCCAATTGTCACAGGTCACCGTGATCGCGGCGCTGGTAACCTCGGGCGGAAGCTGGAATTCGCGCCGGAACAACACCCGCTCGGTCGCACCGGGTAAGGCGCTTTTCCAAATCCATTTGGTGACGGGAGCTTCAGCCACCGCACCCACCTGTGAACCGACGGTGACGGAAAGAACGGCCAGGACCAGCCGGAGCGGAAGGAGAAATCTACGCATGTGACGGCTCCATACGCCGCCTCCCGGCGGCCCTTATCAAAAAACCAAACGCCTCCACGTCTCGTTCCAAAAGCCGTCTCCATTCCCGAGCTTCACCCTGGGCTGGTCGCGGCTGCGGCCGGTGAAAAAGTGATCCAGGCAAATCACCTCGTTGCCCTCGCGGAGGAGCCGCTCACAAAGGTGTGAACCCAAAAATCCCGCCCCGCCCGTGATCAAAATGCGCATGCCGGAAACCCAGCAGCATCCGCCCGGCAAATCAAAGTTGGATCGGCGAAACCCGCGAAGCGCTCGGTCAAATCTCGCAGCTTTCGTGCATTGCGCACGGCGGCTCGTGCATTTCAGGGATTCCGGCCGCGCCAGAGCGACCGAGGCGCGCATGCGGATTCATACGCGGCAAGGATTTCCGCGCCACATCGCGCGTTTTGCGGCTTGGCCCGCCGCTTGCAAGGAACAGCTTGAAACAAAGGCCGTTCGCCCAAGTCACCCGCTCCTCGAATTCATGAAAACAAGCACCCGCAAACCACTCCTTCTCGGCCTTTTCGGCATCGCCGACGCAGCCCCTTCTAAAACCAACAACAACCAACCACCGTCATGACCCTAGGAACCATTCTGCTGATCATTCTCATCCTCCTCCTCGTGGGAGCACTCCCCTCATGGGGCCACAGCAAGTCCTGGGGCTACGGCCCGAGCGGCGGACTCGGCCTCGTGTTGATCATCATCCTCATCCTGGTGCTGCTGGGCAAGATCTAGCAACCCATCAGCCGGTCAGCCCCCGGGGATTTCCCCGGGGGCTTTTTCGTCCCCGGCCCCGGCTTGGAAATTTCGTTTCCGGCACCCGGGTTTTCCGATATTCATCGGCCCATGGGAAAAGGTTACGACACACACCAGGCGCGGGTGACGGCGCTGCAACTGCTCGGCAAGGATCTGGCAAGACGCGCCAAATCCAAATGTGAGCTCACCGGCGCGGCGGGCGTGCCGCTGCGCGCTTACGAAGTGCCACCGGTTTCCGCCGAGCCGGATCCCGCGCGGATCTTGCTGCTCAGCGAGGCCTGCCACGAGGCGCTGGACCGGCCGGAACAACTGGCGGGCCGGACCTGGCAATCGCTGGCGGAAGTCGTCTGGAGCGAGATGCCCGCCGTGCAGGTGGTCGCCTGGCGGATGCTCAACCGCCTGGCCAAACGCGAGGACTGGGCGCGCGAAGTGATCGAGGAGGTTTTCCTCGATCCCGAGGTGGAGGCCTGGGCAAAATCCGCGGAACTTTGATGCCGCCCGGAAAATTCCACCGCAACTTCAGCCGGCCCGGCAGGTTGGATACCGCATGTTCCGCGCCGACGCCGCCGCAACACCTTTCTATCTGAAAATGGAGGCCGATCCGAGTTCACCGCTGAATGATGAGTGCGCTCTGGATTTCGCCCTGATGGTCCGTGTTGCCGAGGGCGACCACGCCGCCTTCCGCCAACTGGTGGAGCGGCATCAGAACGCGGTGATCGGCACCGTGGCCAAAATGTTAGGCAACGCCGCGGAGTCCGAGGACATCGCCCAACAGGTGTTCCTGCGCATCTGGCGCAATGCGAAACGCTATCGCCCGGACGCGAAATTCACCACCTACCTTTTCACCATCACCCGCAACCTCGTTTACAACGAAACCCGCCGCCGCAGCCGCAAAAAAGAGGTTTCCTCGGACGAACGCGAGGAGAACTCCAACCTAACCGTCGAGGCCAGCCCGGACCGCCAGCCGGACGCCCAGCTGCTGCAGGCGGAACTGCAACGCAAGGTGGACGAAGCAATCGCCTCGCTGCCCGAAACCCAGCGCATGGCGGTGGTGTTGCGCCGTTACGAACAGCTTTCCTACGAGGAAATCGCGGTGGTGCTCAAGCTCTCCGTCTCCGCCGTCAAAAGCCTGTTGTTCCGCGCCCGCACCTCGCTGCGCGAGGCGCTGAGCGAGTATCTGCAGGACTAACGGGAGTGCTGGATCGCCTCGCAGACGGCGGGGAAAATCTGGCGCTTGCGGCTGACCACCCCGGGCGCGTGGAACAGGCTGCCATCCACCCGCTCGAACGGAAATTTCGTCAGCGCGGCTTCCTGCCCGACTGCTAGAATCATGCTCAGGTGTAGCGCCACGTCGGTCACCGCGAGCACGGCCAGATCGTATTTTCCCGTCGAGTAGAGATCCTTCAACGCGGCTTCCAGCTCCACCCGGCGGGCGGCGAATCCGTGGAGGTCGCGCTCTTCCACCTGCGAGATGCTGACCGAAAGCCCCTGCTCGGTGAACTCCTTGCGGTCCGCATTCAGGATCTCATCCGGCGTGGCACTCGCGATCAACGAGCCGACGGCGAAGAATTCCTCGGTGAATTTTTTCGGATCCACCCCGGCCACGCCGCCCAGCCAGGTGAGCATCTCGCGGTCTAACAAAGTGGTCGTCGGCGAGGTCAGGCACAGCGTGTCCGAAACGATTCCGGCGCACAGGCACATCGCCACGCTCGGCGGCGGCATCAGGCCGCGGTGGAAAAACTTGCGTCCCACTAGGGTGCAGGTCGAGCCGACCGGCTCGTTCAGATAACGGATCGGCTCGCGGGAAACCAAATCGCCGGCGAGGCGGTGGTGATCGATGACCTCGGTGATTTCCGCCTCCTCGATGCCGTTGACGGCTTGGGCGTATTCATTGTGATCGACCAGCGCGAGGCGGATGCGCGGCGGATCGACGAGGTCGGATTTCGCAATGACCCCGACCATTCTGCCATTGGCATGTTCGACGACCGGGAACAAATCCTGGTCTTCGCCGGATAGTCGTTTGCGCAGGCGGGAAATCGGTTCGGCCTCGGCGAGGGTTAGAAATTTCTCCTCCATCACATGGCGCACCGTGCGCGAGCAGCGGATCAAGGTGGAGGCACTGGCGGTATCCTGGTGGCAGCGCAGCACCACCACCCCGCTGCGGGCCGCGTAGGCGAGAATTTCAGCGGAAATCGGGTTGTCCCCCGTCACTAACAACGCGCGCGCGCCATGGTCGATGGCATAGCGCTGGACGATGGGCCGGTCGCCGCAGATCACCAGGAATTTCCCGACATTCCCATCCTGGATCGCCTGTTTCAGGCGCTTGTCGACGGTGGTCTGCGAGGAGGCGCCCACCAGCAGGATCAAGTCCTCCTCGAACTCCGGCGATGGCAGCATCGCCCCGAGGCTTTCCGCGTCGAGCGTGTCCGCCAGTTTGGCCAGCGAGACATGGATGGTCCGCACGCTGAGGCCTTCGGTATCGGCCGGCAGCAGCAGTTTGAGCAAATCGAAATAGCGCAGGATCCCGCAGAGATTGCCGTCCTCGTCCTCGACCGGCACGCAGCGGACCTGCGCATCCAGCATCCGGCGGTAGGCGGTGATGAAGGTATCCGCGACGCACACCTTGACCACCTTGCGGTGGCAGATCATCCCGGCATTGGTGCGCACATCCGTGATCAGCAGCGGCGCGTCCAGTTCGGCGCGCTCTAACACCCACTTGGTGCGTTGGGAAATCTCGCCGCAACGGGCGGCGACGGCGCGGGGTTCCTCCCCCACCGCCCGCAACAGCGCGGCGTAGCCGATGGCCGAGCAAATCGCGTCCGTATCCGGGTTCTTGTGGCCAATGACGTAAAATGGGGGCTTCATGCGAGACCGCGAACTTATTTAGCTGCGGAGGTTTGAGCAATTGAAATTGTGACGGGAAATCGCCAACAGGCCGCCGCTTGACCTTGGGCCGGCATCCGCACCATTCTCGCCGCCATGCGAGATATCATTCACCCCGCCGAGCGGCTCGTGCAGGCCATGGCCCGGATTTATCAATACCGGATGACCACCACCTCCGGCGGAAATCTATCCATCCGCGATTCGGACGGCTCGATCTGGATCACCCCCGCGCGGGTGGACAAGGGCGCGCTGCGGGTGGAGGACATCGTCCGGGTCTTCCCCGATGGCCGCACCGAGGGCCGCCACCGGCCGTCGTCGGAGTTTCCCTTCCACCAACAGATCTATGCCGCCCGCCCGGACTTGGGCGCGATCGTCCACGCCCACCCGGTGGCGCTGGTGGCGTTCAGCATCTGCGGACTGGCTCCCGATACCAAACTTTTCACCAAGGCCCACTCGGTCTGCGGCGACGTCGGCTTCGCACCCTACGCGCTGCCGGGCAGCCAATTGTTAGGCGAGCGGATCGCCACCGTTTTCGGCCACGGGCACGACTGCGTGATGTTGGAAAACCACGGGGTGGTCGTCGGCGGCCTCGATTTCGCCGATGCCTTCCGGCGATTTGAAACCCTCGAATTCGTCGCCAAGACGGTGGTCAAGGCGCGCGCCTTGGGCGAGGTGCGCTATCTAACCGCCGAGCAGCTCGCGGTCGGGGACAAACCCGCGCCGGAGCTGGAGGAATTCGATCCCGGCCCGGCGACCAGCGAGGAGCGCGCGCTGCGCCGGGAATTGTGCGATTTCATCCGCCGCGGCTATCACCAACGCCTGCTCACCAGCAATGCCGGGAGTTTCTCGGTGCGCCTCGATGAAAACTCGTTCCTGATCAGCACCAAGCTGGTGGACCGCGCGACCATCCAACCGGACCAACTCACCTTGATCCGCGACGGCCGCCGGGTCCGCGGCAGCCACCCGAGCCACGCGTGGCGGCTGCACCGCTTGATCTACCAGAAGCACCCGGGGATCCGTGCGATCGTCAATGCCACTCCGGTCAATGCCACCGCCTTTTCCGCCTCCGCCAGCCGGTTGGACACCCGCACGATTCCGGAAAGTTATATCTTCCTGCGCGATGTGGCGGTGCTGCCGTTTGCCTGGGTCTATGATGCGCCGGAAAAAATCGCGGAAACCATGACTCCGGAGTTTCCGATCGCGCTGGTCGAAAACGACTGCGCGCTGGTGCTCGGCACCACCATCCTCGACGCCTTCGACCGCCTCGAAGTGCTCGAATCCACCGCCGAAGCGGTGATCCTCAGCCGCTCGCTCGGCGAGGTGCAACCGATGGGCGACGAAGTGATCGACGAACTCATCGAGGCGTTTTTGAAACCATGAAATCAACGAACAAACCCCACCGCGTGTTGTTCGTTTGTCTGGGCAACATCTGCCGTTCGCCGGCGGCGGAGATTATTTTCAGCCACCTCGTCGAGCAGGCCGGGCGGTCGGAGGAGTTTGAAATCGATTCGGCCGGCACCCTCGGCCATCACCAAGGTGCCCCGCCGGACGAACGGATGTCGGAGGCGCTCCGGCAAAAAGGGTTCACCATCCGCGGCCGCTCGCGCAAAATCACGCCCGAGGATTTGGCGGATTTCAACCTGATCGTGACCATGGACGAATCCAATTTGGACAACGTCCGGAGTCTCGATCCCACCGGCGCGCATCACCCGAAGATCCGCCCCTTGGTCGGGTTTTGCCGCACCCATACGGACCTCCGCGTGCCGGATCCCTATTATGGCGGGCAGCGCGGGTTCGACCACGTGATTCGATTGTTAGAGGACGGTTGCCAGGGCATCCTCGACGAGCTGGGCCGATGAGCTTCCCCGGAAAAATCCACGCCCTGCTGGCCACCGCGCGCGTCGCCAACCTGCCGAGCGTGATGGCCAACGTCTGGCTCGGCGTGGCGGTGAGCGCCTTTTCCGGCGGCTGGGATACGTTCGCCGATCCATGGTCCGCCGCGCTGCGACTGTCGCTGGCGGGAGTGCTGCTTTATCTATCCGGAAATTTCCTCAACGACTGGTCGGACCTGGCGTGGGACCGCGAGCACCGGCCGGAGCGGGCGCTGCCGCGCGGGTTGTTTTCCGGGCGGCTC
>JBIPMR010000080.1:0-9411 GCA_044369025.1 Luteolibacter sp. | reverse complement strand
GGACATTGGTCGATGTGGATACAGTCGCGCCATTGACGCGGATGCGGCCGAGAAAACCGCCGTTCACGGTGAAGGGCTGGATGCTGGTGAAGAACAGCCACGAGTCGGGGGAGTTCAAGTGGATGATCGACCCCGCAATGGGATCGCCGCCACCGGTGACGTGGAGTTCCGAGCGGCCGCTCAGGGTCGCGGTGGTGTTCGCGAGGGTCTCGACGGTGACTTTCCGGTCCTTAATTGTTAATGTTTGTGCCGCGGCGGTTAGATTCAGGGCGAGTGACACAAGGACGATCAAGCGCAGGAAGGGGCGCGGCAAGGTAAGGGATATGAAATAATCGTGCATAAGATGTCAGGCCGCCGGCGCGCAGGGTGACCTATTTTCTGCGGCGCAGCAACATCAGCATGCCAAGACCGCCGAGAAACGCAGCGGACGGTTCGGGCACCGGCGCCCATGTCAGGTAAACGGAGTTTTCCGAAGTGCTGCCGGGCTGCCTGAGAATGCCGAAGTCGCCGAGAGTCGGGCTGTAGTTCAAGCCACCGGTGATACTGCCGAGCGTGAACAGGTCCCGTCGTTGTCGGAATCACCGGAGGGGCCGCCGGTGACGCCGTTGGCGGATGCCCAGGAGGCGTAGTTGTTGCCTCCGCTGCTGGCGACCACGGCGATGGCGGTTCCGGAGTTGTAGGAGTAATCAATTTGGTAGCCAGCGGGCAGGTTGTTCACGGCGGCAAAGTTATTGCCGCTGCGCGTGCCGTAGGTGGCGATGATATAGGCGGGTGCTGTGGGTGTGCCGGTGACGACGAGGTTGAGCGTCGCGCCGGAGACGTCGAGTTGGCCGGCGACGGCGAGCAGGTCGGTTCCCGGCGCGACGCCGGCGGTGGTGGCGGTTTCGACCTGGGCGGTGCCGAGGATGTCGATTTCCGCGCTGAAGGTGGAACCCGTGTCAAATGCGAGGTTGCCATTGGATGTCAGAGTGCCTGTGGAGAGGCCTGGGGCGATGGTGCCGGTGGTGGTGGCATTGCCGGTGAGGGTCCCGTTTCCGCGCAGCGTCTGGGTGGCGGTGAAGGCGTATCCGGAGCCGCGAACCAAGGGGCCTGACAGATTATAAGAAAACGCGTTGCCCGAGCGGAGCGTGGCGGAGCCAGCCACGGTGATCGGTTCGGTGACGGGAGCGGTGTGGGAGCCGTCCAGGAGATACAAGGTGCCGCCAAAGAGCGTGGTGCCGGCATCGGTGGTTCCTAGGCCGCTGACGTTGTTGAAGAATACGGTACCAGCTTCAATTTCCGTCACTCCCTGATAAAGATTGGTGCCGGGCAGCCCAAGCGCTCCCGCGCCCTTTTTGTTGAGGCCGCCGCTGCCGGTGAGCGCTCCGTTGATGATCACGGTCCCGGCTCCGCCGCCGGTGGAATTGGAGACGTTGACGACCAGACTCTATGGTGGCGCGCTGCATGCCCGGCATCTCCCAAATGGGAGCTGCCGGGAGTCAGTTGACGGTGGATGCGCGGCCGATCACTGCTTCCGCCACACCGGGCGGGCGCTGGCGGTGATCTCGGCGTCGAGTTCTTTCATGCGGGCCGTGAGAGCTTCGATTTTTCGTGGGTTCACCCCGGCCAGGTTTTTTGATTCGCTGATGTCCTCGGTGATGTGGAAGAGCAGTGGCTCAGGTTTCCTGAGAAGGAGTTTCCATTCTCCCTGACGAATGCCGTCGAGCGCGCCTTGTGCGGTGTAGTAGAGGAATTCGTCCCGTGCCGAAGGAGTGTCGCCGGTGATGGTGGATGAGAGGTCGATTCCATCGATGCGGTTGCCGTTTTCCGGAAGATCGCCGCCTGCTAGAGTGGCAAGCGACGGCAGCAGATCCATGGTGGAAATGAGGGCGTCGCTGCTGGTTGCCGCAGGGATTTTTCCCGGAGCCCACATGACGCAGGGGACGCGCTGCCCGCCCTCGAAGGTGGAGCTTTTCCCGTCACGCAGTGGACGCGCGCTGCCGCCGTGATTCTTGAATTTGAGCCAGGGGCCGTTGTCGCTGCTGAAGATGAGATAAGTGTTTTCAGCAAGGCCGAGTTTACGGACCGTATCGACCAGACGGCCGACTTCCGCGTCGATGTGTTCGATCACGCATTGGTAGGCGTTTTGCGGATCGGGATCGTATGCGTCAGCGGGGACGAAGAGCGGGATGTGCGGCATGCTGTGGGGCAGATAGAGGAAAAAGGGTTTTTGCTGATTCGCGGTGACGAACTCGATCGCCTTGTCGGTATAGCGGCGGGTGATGGTGCGCTGGTTGACGGGAAGCTCGACGATCTCCTCGTTCTCGATGAGCGGGGTGTGCCATTTTTTCACGAACTCATCCGGCTTGCGCCAGCTCTCGTCGCTGGCCGGACTCGCCTTGCCCTTGTTATCGGGGTGGTTCATGTCGTTCGAGTAGGGGATGCCGAAGTAGGAATCGAATCCGTTGCGGCGCGGGAGCGTTTCCGGATGGTGGCCGAGGTGCCATTTGCCGATGCAGGCGGTGGCGTATCCGAGCGATTTGAAATGGTCGGCGAGCGTGTATTCGCCGGGGTTCAGCCCGTAGTCGGATGTGGGGAAAAGCACGTGCTGATGGAGCCCGACCCGCTTCGGGTAACAGCCCGTTAGCAAGGCGGCGCGCGAAGGTGTGCAGACCGAACTGGCGACCATGAAATTCGTGAACTTCCGGCCCTCCTTGGCAAGCCGGTCGATGTGGGGAGTCCTGATCTTTTCCGAACCGAAGCAGCCGAGGTCGTTGTAGCCTTGGTCGTCGGTGAAGATGATGATGAAATTCGGTTTGGCGGCGCAAGCGGAGACGGAAGCGAAGAGCGTGATCGCCAGCAGGAGATGTTTCATGGGATTTGCGAAGGCTCGGGGTGGGTTGTCCAGGGATGGTTTCATGGTGAGCGGATCTATCAGTTTCAGGGTTTGCGGCGCGGGTTCGGCGTCGGCGACGTCTTGTTGCGGAAAACTCCAGGGGGTGCCGGGGCCGATGTTTTCCAGCGGGACCGGCTTGAAGCCGAGCTTGAAGGCGGGTGAATCGTTGCGCAATTGAAAGTTTCCGTTGGCACGGGTAATCGTGTTAGTAAATGGGATCGAGGATTCCGATGGTTAGAACCGCCAGCCGATGCCGGTGACCGACCGGGCGGGCTGGGATCCATCCGCGCGCCCGGGTCCGAAGTTCTGAGGAAAATTAGGTTCGTCATGCCAATTCGCGCCTATAATCTAAGGATCCATGGCAAGTCCGGATGAACAGAATACAGCGCCAGAGGCTACCGCCGAAGTCCGCCAGACCCTCAAAACGACCTTTCGCCAGTTCCGGATGATCACCCGGGCGTTTTTCGCCTCGGAACGCAGGCGCAAGGCGCGCGGATTCCTCATCGCCCTGCTCGCGCTGGCGCTGGCGGTGGGCGGCGTGCAAGTGCTGATGAGTTATGCCGGGCGGGATTTCATGACCGCCATCATTCAGAAAAACCCAGCCGCTTACTGGAAGGCGCTCGGCTGGTATCTCGCCACCTTCGCCCTCGCCGTCCCGATCGGCGTTTATTACCGCTGGGTGGAGGAACGGCTGGCCCTGCTCTGGCGGGAATGGATGGCGCAGCATCTGGTCAAACGCTATTTCAACAACCGCGCCTATTTCCGCCTGCGGGGATCGGAAAGCGTGGACAACCCGGACCAGCGGATCAGCGAGGATGTTAGAAATTTCACCACCAGCTCGCTCTCTTTCATGCTGATCGCGCTGAACTCGCTGGTGACGCTGGTGGCATTCATCGGCGTGCTGTGGCTGATTTCCGGAACCCTGGTGATCATGTTGGTGACCTATGCGCTCGCGGGCACCGCCGTCAGCATCGCGATCGCGCGCAAGCTCGTCCGCCTGCATTACCATCAATATGAAAAGGAGGCGGACTTCCGTTACGGCCTCGTCCGGGTCCGGGACAATGCGGAGTCGATCGCATTCTACCGCGGGGAGAAACGCGAGCACCTCGATCTGTTCAACCGCCTGGCCGCCGCGGTGGGAAACATGCGCCTGATCATCATCCTCAACCGGCGGCTGGGATTCTTCACCACCAGCTACAACTACCTTGCGCTGGTCCTGCCGGTGCTCGTCGTCGCGCCGATGTTCATGCGCGGGCAGGTGGAATTCGGCGTCGTCACCCAGGCCGCGGGTGCCTTCGCGCAGGTTCTGGCGGCGTTTTCGCTGATCATCACGCAGTTCGGCGGACTGAGCACCTATCTGGCGAGCGTGCAGCGTCTCGGCAGCCTGTGGGATCAACTCGACGAGCATGACAACGAGGAGGAGCGCATCGCCCTCGAGACGGAAAACGAAACCAGCGAGGACAGCCTGATGGTGAAACTCGACAAGCTCACCATCTGCACGCCCGGCAAACAGCGCATCCTGGTGAGGGAACTTTCGTTAGAGCTGCGCGCCAGACAAAGCCTCATGATCATGGGGCCGAGCGGCACCGGCAAAAGCTCGGTGCTGCGCACCATCGCCGGCCTCTGGCCCGGTGGCGGCGGCTCGCTCGAACGCCCCGCCTTCGCCCACCTGATGTTCCTGCCGCAGCGCCCCTACATGGTGGAAGGCAGCCTGCGGGACCAGTTGCTCTATCCGTATCCCGACCGCGGGGTCCCCGACGAGGAGATCCGCAGGGTCGTCGCCGAGGTGAATCTATCCGAGGTTTTCAACCGCGTGGACGACGACTTGGAGCGTGTGTTGGACTGGAGCAACGTGCTTTCCCTCGGCGAGCAGCAGCGCATCGCCTTCGCCCGCCTGTTCCTGCGCAAACCGAAGTTCGCCTTCCTCGACGAGGCCACCAGCGCGCTCGACGAGCAGAACCAGCAGGAACTCTATCAGTTGATCAAGGGCTCCGGCATCGGCTTCATCAGCGTGGGACACCGCACCACCCTGATCAATTTCCACGACCGGCTTCTCGAACTGGATCGCTCCGGCTCGTGGGAAATCCGTGCTGGCGCCGCCCCGAAGGCTGCCTAGCATCGCGCCAGCCCTGACTGATGAGTCCCCATCCGTTCATTTCCATCTTCGACGATTCCACGGCCTGGCAGGTTTTCGCCTCCGGCCAGGCGGAAGGCGCCCTAACAAAGATCGCCGGCGCCGACGGCAGACCCGGGCTGCGGCTCGACTACGACTTCCATGGCGGCGGCGGCTTCGTCGCCATGCGGCGGGTGCTGCGGTTCAAACTGCCGGAGACCTTTGAAATCGGATTCCGGATGCGCGGCGTGGGCCTGCCTAACCATTTCGAGTTCAAGGTGGTCGATCCCGGCGGCACCAATGTCTGGCGGCACCGCAACCCGGATTTCTGGCTGCCGAAGGACTGGACTGACCACCGCTTCCATGAACGCAGCCTGCCGTTCGCGTGGGGACCGGCCGGCGGCGGCGCGCCCGACGAGATCGCTGCGGTCGAGTTCGTGATCGCCGCGGGTCCCGGCGGCAAGGGTTTTCTGGAACTCGCCGCCCCCTCGTTCGAAGACCAGACACCGGGGAAACCCGTTGCGATCCACGCCTCCTCCTATGCCCCGGGATTCGCTGCGGCATCCGTGTTAGAGTTGGATTCAACGAACGGCTGGCGGGCCGCCGCCGGTGACCCGCAGCCGTGTTGGTCGGTGGATTTCGGCAAAAAACTGCGCTTCGGCGGGTGGGTCATCCAGTGGCCCGAGCCGCTGCCGCCGCGGGCATTCGTGATGGAAATTTCCGATGACGGCGTGGCGTGGACCGGCGCTCACCATGCCCGTTTCGCCCGCGGAGCCAGCAGCTACATCGCCACGCCCGGGGCCGAAGCGCGCCACCTGCGCATCCTCTTTGAAACCGCGGACTGCGCGGCGATTCAATCGCTCCATCTCAAACCCGACGCGTTCTCCCATACGCCGAATGAATTCATCCACTCGGTGGCGGCCGCCTATCCGCGCGGCTGGTTCCCGCGCTACTGGCGGCGCGAGCAATCCTACTGGACGCCCGTCGGCAGCCAGGAAGGCAAACGCCGCGGCTTGATCAACGAGGAGGGCATGGTCGAGGTGGACGAAGCGGAATTTTCGTTAGAGCCGTTTCTTGAAATCGATGGCAAGCCCGTCACCTGGGCGGACGTGGAAACCTCCTGCGCGCTGCCCAAAGGGGGCGCGCCACTGCCGTCCGTCATCTGGAAAGCGCCCGGGATGTGGCTGGAGATCCTGCCGTGGATCGATGGCAAGGGTGAGAACCTGACACTGCAGGTCACCTACCGGCTGAAATGCCGGAAAACCTCACCGGACGCACGCCTGATCGTCAGCGTGCGCCCGTTCCAGGTGAATCCGCCGTGGCAGGCCTTCCGCAACCTCGGCGGGCGCAGTCCCATCCACCGGATCGTTTGTGATTCCAGCAGCATGCGGGTGGACCATCGTGAACTCATCGTCACGCCGCCCGCGGACGCCGGCGGGGTTCTGGCCTTCGAGGAAGGTGGCATCCCCTCTTTCCTAACCAGCGGAGAAATCCCCACCCGCAGCGAGATCGATGACGAGTCCGGGCTGGCCTCGGGCTTGATGGCTTGGAAGGTTCCACCCGGGAAATCAACCTTGGAAGTCACGGTGTCCGTTCCCTACTTCGGGAAAATCCACCGGTCCTCGGAAAAAGGACGCCGCAAGGCGCTGGCAGCCTGGCGCAAAACCCTGGGCACGGTCCAATGGCAGGTGCCCGGCTGCGCGGTGCCCGCCTTCGATTGTTTCCGCACCGCCGCCGCGCACATCCTCATCAACCGCGACGGCCCGGCGATCCAGCCGGGACCGCGGCGCTACACCCGCTCGTGGGTCCGCGATTGCGTGATCATGGGCGCGGGACTCGCCAAAGCCGGCCTGCCGCACGCGCTGCGCGAATTCCTAACATGGTATGCGCAGTTCCAGCGCGACGACGGTTTCGTCCCCTGCGTGGTGGACCGCGACGGCGTGGACTGGCTGGTCGAGCACGACAGCCACGGCCAGTTCCTGTGGGGCATCCTCGAGGTGTTTCGCGAGGGCGCCGACCCACGGTTTCTCCGGACCATGTATCCGCGGGCGCGCGCCGCGGCCAATTATCTCACCAGCCTGCGCGCGCTGCGCATGACCACCGAATACGCCGCCGGAGAGCACAGCCCGTGTTTCGGGCTGCTGCCCGAATCCGCCAGCCACGAAGGCTACCTCGCCCACCCGGTGCATTCCTACTGGGACGACTTCTGGGGCGTGCGCGGCCTGGAAGCCGCGGCGGATCTCGCCGACGCCTTCGGCCGCCCCGACGAATCCGCACAGTGGCGAAACGAAGCCGAGAAGTTCCAAGGCGACCTGCTCCGCTCGCTCCAAAAAGTCATTTCCAACAAATCCCTCGGCTACATCCCCGGCTCGGTCGAGTGGGCGGACTTCGATCCCACCGCCACGTCCAACGCCATCGGCATGCTGGATTTCGCCGGCGTCCTGCCCGAAGGCCCGCTGAATGCGATGCTGGACACCTACCTCGACGGATTCCGCCGCAAGCACCGCGGCGAAATGCCGTGGACCAACTACACCGCCTACGAAATCCGCATCATCGGCGCCTTCGTCCGCCTCGGGAATCGCGCCGCTGCCAACGAACTGCTGGAGTTCTTCCTGTCAGACCGCCGCCCGCTCGAATGGAACCAGTGGCCGGAAATCACCTGGCGGGACCCGCGCTCGCCGGGCCACCTCGGCGACGTCCCGCACACCTGGATCGCCGCGGAGTATTTGTTAGCCGTGGCCTCGATGGTCGTCGCCGAACGCGAGGCATCCGCCTCGCTGGTACTCGCCTCCGGCATGCCGTGGTCTTGGATTTCTGAGGAAAGCGGCTTCTCGGTCAGCCATCTCCCGACCCGATTCGGCAAGGTCGATTTCCGCATCCACGCGACCGGCACCGAGTCCATCGGCGTGGAAATCGGCGGCGGCTTCACGCTGCCGCCGGGCGGACTCACCCTCGTTCCGCCGCTGCCGGATGGCAAACACATCGCCGGCGTGGAATGCCATCGCGGAACGCACGCCCTCATCGACCCGGCGGGAACCTCCATCGCGGTGACCAGCCTGCCCTTCACCGCAATGCTTCATTTGCTGAGTCCGGCGGTATCGGCATGACTCCAATGTCTGTAATCATCGTTAGATTTGATCTCGAAAACAATTTTTCAGCTTTCAAGCCACTCGACCCATGAAAGACCTGCTTCGCCTTGCGGTTGTAGTTCGAAGATTGTGGGCCATGAGAGGTGGCTAGCGTGTTGGGCCTTGAGCGCGATCAGCCCACAACGCAATACGGCGAGATTGCCGATGAGGCCGAAGCGCTCGGTGCGCTGCTGCCGGGTCCAGCCTATCCATTCGTCGCGGTCGATGAGTTTCATGGCGGCCGGTCCCCAGACGAGGATGGCGGCCCGACGCTCCCGGTGATGCACGACCTGACCGGGCGTGCGGCCAACTTGGCGACCGGCTCCGAGGTAGTGTTCCTCGTTGAGCAAGGTGGCGACGCGCTGCATTTCACCGGGCAGTGCGGGTCTGACTTCCAGTTCGCCAAGAACCACCGCGCCGGGTTCGGTGCCGCGCCACGGTGCCATCGAATTTTCTTCGAATATGGCTTTGATGCGAGCCAAACAGAGACGAATCAGGGCGCTTTGTTCAGGATTTCCTCTGGATCAGGCGCCAGTAAAGCAATTGGCGCTTAAAGAGTAATGCCGTGCGGGGCGAAAGCCCCGTTCCTACCTCTATCTTGACGTGTTCCCAGGATTCGGATGGGAACCTGATCCTAGGGTCTCACTTCTTGGTTTTTTTGGGCTTCTTGCCGGCTGGATTTGGCTTCTGGACCCCTTCGTCTTCGATCTTGTAGGTTTTCGGGTTGAATGAGGGTTTCTAACGGGAGTGACCGCTTCGGTTCGGGTCAGGAAGGTCGTGATGAGCGCGTCCATCGCTTTGACCCGCTCCGGCTCCTTGTCGGCGAGGTCGGTTTTTTCGCCGATGTCCTTGCAGAGGTTGTAGAGTTTCCAGCGATGGGCTCCGTCCTCGCCGCCGTAGAAGAGGCGGATGAGTTTCCAGTCTTTCTGGGTGACGGAGACGGAGGCAGGCAGCCAGTCGGGCACGCCGGGAGCGTGCGGGAAATAGGTGAAGAGCGACTCGCGTTTCAGCTCGCCGCCCTTGAGGGCGGGGAGGATGCTGACGCCGTCGAATTTCTGGCCGGTGGCAGCGGGAAGCGAGAGGCCTTCTTTCCGTGAAAGCGGAGGCTTCCTTGGCCATGCGGTCTTCGATGTGCTCGTCCGGGATGGCGGGGTCGTGGTCGAAGTCTGTGAACTTCCACGGGGCGACGAAGCTGCCGGCGGGGCCGGGGCCGGGCCAGTGGGGGAGATCGACGTCGAAGGCGTGTTCCAAAGGCGAGTAGGGCTTCGGGCCGAGGTGCCATTTTCCGAAGTGGC
>JBIPMR010000079.1:0-9413 GCA_044369025.1 Luteolibacter sp. | reverse complement strand
CCGAAGTTCATCATGGGCGGCGTGGGGCCAAACTTCAGTGTGATCGCCAACGGCCCGGGTTACGGTGCGGGCACTTGGGAGAAACCGCGTGGTCAATATGGCGTCGCGCAACTCAGTCCGTGGCTGTTGTTTCCGCTCGATGGACTGAACTTGAAACAAGGCACGAACGGCGAGCTCTTCGGCTACGGCTATCTCCCGTTACCGCTAACCAATCCGAAAACGACCACGGCGGGCAAGAACGTGCCGACCGGCAACCAGTGTTGGACGCTTTTTCTCAACACGGCCAATTTCAAAGGCCCGGTCGCATTCTTCACGCCTTTCTTCTGGTCGCAGGCGACCATCGAGCATCCTGAATGGGCCGGGCTGATGCTCGACTCTCAGCCGGTGGGACCGAACAAGCCCATTTCGATGGAGACGCAGCACATTCCGGCCGTTCTCAGTCAGAGCGCGGACGGCAAGCTCTACGCTCGCATCACCGCGACCTCGTTTCCCGTCGGCCCAGGGGGCGATTCGATCGTGCTGCACCGTATCACTGCCTACAAAAAAGCGGCGCTTTGGGATGACGTGAAGGAGTGGTTCGACGGGGGTGCTCCATCTACGGGTCTAATCAATGCCGAAGGGTCCGCCGTACATGAAGTCGGAAATGGCATTGGTTCCAGTTGGAAAATCTATGCGGAAAAGACGCCGAACGAAGAGAAGGTCGCCATTGATTGGAACGACTTCGCCACTTCCCACACGCCGAGTCCCATTACCTTCGGCTATCGTTGGAACGAGCAGGTGACGCGCAAGAACGGGCCGCTCGTCACCCTGCCTGAATACTTCCGGCTCGATTCGGACGGCACGAAACGGAAGTGGGTGATCGTGTCGCCCAAGGATGTGCCGCCGGAACTCGGTCTCACACAATACCGCTTTGAAACTCCGAAGGAGAAGCCGCAGGAACCCCGCACGACGCCCGACGATGCCGCAAGCTGCTGGAAGAAGCCCGGACCCGCCGCGGGCCCGTTCAAGGTGCGCCTCGGCGATGGCAGCGTGGTCACTTACTATTGGTATCGGTTCGCCGATCAGCCAGCGATGCTCAATGCCGATCTAACACCAGCGCAGCGCGAATTGGTGCAGAAGCGGGTGGTGGCGCTCCATCGCACATGGACCAAAGACCGCAACTACCTCGCCCCACCCGATGTCGGCACGCTCGCGCATCTGGACCCGGCATTGATTCTCACGCCACCGCGCGGTATGGAAGCGGGCTATGTCCCCATCGCGACCCGCCAGG
Organism: Luteolibacter sp.; assembly: GCA_044369025.1. Classification (GTDB taxonomy): domain Bacteria; phylum Verrucomicrobiota; class Verrucomicrobiia; order Verrucomicrobiales; family Akkermansiaceae; genus Luteolibacter. Next base: position 8,143 of record JBIPMR010000079.1, on the reverse strand, counting down.
AATTGGATGAGGCGGCAAGTGGTGTGAACCTCCAAGGAAAACCTCAATCATGAAACACACTTTTCTATTCCTCGCCATTCTGCTTTTGGCACCGCTCCACGCTGAGGATGTAGCTTTGAGCTCCTCACCGCCAAGCGCCGAGCAAATCGGCCCTTGGAATCTAACCGAGTGGAAACGCGCCCCTACGATGCGTTGGTTGGTGCAGACCGGGCCGGTGCATTCGCTGTTCTACGAGGGTGAAAAATTCAAGGACTCCAACACCGAGGTGTTCGCGTTCTACGCATCGCCGATCACGCTCGGTAAGGCGAAGCCGGGCACGAAGTTTCCCGGCGTGGTGCGGGTTCACGGCGGCGGCGGGACGGCGTTCGCCGAGTGGGCACATCTGTGGGCCAAGCGCGGCTACGCGGCGATCGCGATGGATTTGTCCGGCAGCCGGCCGATCGATCCCGTTTATGATGTGAAAGGAATTCCCGTATCGGGTCAGGCTAACAAACCGGAAACGCGCAAACGCCTGCCGAACGGCGGTCCGAACCAAGGGCCCGCGGAGAAGTTCGAGAGCATCGGCGGCGACGTCTCGGACGACTGGCCGTATCACGCGGCGGCGAGCGTCATCCGCGCGCACTCGTTGTTGCGCTCGTTCCCCGAAGTCGACGCCGATCGCACCGCAGTGACGGGCATCAGTTGGGGCGGCTACACCACCTGCCTCGTGGCGTCGCTCGACGATCGCTTCAAGGCGGCGGTGCCAGTGTATGGCTGCGCCTTTCTCCACGAAGGTGAGTCGGTTCAGAAGTCGTCGATCGACAAACTCGGTGAACGCCGAGACGCGTGGGTGAAAGCCTACGATCCGTCGAGCCTGCTGCCGCGCTGCCGCGTGCCTATCCTTTGGGTGAATGGCACGAACGACAATCATTACCCGCTCGACAGCTATCAGAAGAGCTTCGACGTCGTTCCCGGCAGAAAGCAGATGCGCATCGAAGTGAAAATGCCTCACGGCCATCCGCCCGGCTGGGCACCAAAGGAGATCGGGTTGTTCATCGATTCGTACTGCCGCGACGGCAAGCCGCTCGCTGTGCCGGGCAAGATCACGACCCATGGCGACGCAATACAGCTCGCATTCGAGAGCGCCGTGCCGGTGAAATCCGCCACGCTGCATTACACCACCGACACCGGGCGCCGATCAAACCACCAAAATTTTCATCCAAATGTAATATGAAAAACATCACTTATCTCGTTCTCACCATCGTTTTGAATTGCGCGTCCAACTTAGTGGCGGCGGTAGCCGTGCAGCAGACTGGCAACGTGATTGTTCTGGCGAACGAAAAGGTTTCGCTCAAGCTCGACTTGGCCCGGCGACGGATTGCGGTCACCGATGTCGTGACCAAGGACGTCGTGCTGGATAATGCCGCGATGGCGGCGGATGGCTGGGGCCGCGATCGCAAAGCCAAGCCGGATGGCTGGAAAGGTTGGGAGGTTAGCTCCACGCAGGAGAGTGTGGCGGATGCTTTCGGCAAAGGCCGGAGGGTGGTGGTGACCTTGAGCAACCCCAAGCGGCCAGCGACCCCAAACTATTTGTTCCGCTACACGCTTTACGAAACCAGCGGCGTGGTATTCATGGGATTCGGCCTGCAAAACACCCGGGACTTCGGCATCCGTTTGATGGACTCGGTGCCAATGGTCGGCGCCGATCTTTTTCCCGGCAAGTCAGTCGAAGAGGTTGCGACGCTGAACGGTTCCGCTGGAGCGGAAGCCGCGAAAGTTCAGCCAGGAACGGATCGTGAATCGGCCAACAGCCTGATGCTTACCTGCCTGAAGGATGGGCAACGGCGCACGCTGGTTTGGGGCGGATTGGTCAATCAGGATTTCGGAAAGTGGGCAGCCGTCCTCGATGGCGCGCTCGAATTCACCGCCAAAGATCCCGTGGGCCGACTGGTGGATGCGGGGCAGACTTATTGGGCGGAAGACACTTTCTATCTGGATGTGACGACGCCGGATCCGTTTGTCGCATTGGAACAATATGGCAGGGCCATGCGGCTGGCCAATCACGCCCATCCGAATGTCTATGATTTTCCAGTGCTCTGCGGCTGGTCGGTGGGGGCCATGAGCAAACTGCCGGGGATCAACAATTCCAAAAAACTGGTCAGTGAACTGGAAGCAGCGCAGAAAGCTGGAGTGACCAAGTATACCAAAGTTGGCATCCGCTTGGAACCTGACACCTATTGTTACAAGAATGGAAACACCGAACAAGGCTGGTGGGATGATGCCCACTGGGCACAATACGGCCACCTGGTGCCTCCTTACAACACCTTTGCCAAATGGTGTGCCGCGATCCGCGAACGCGATGGCGTTCCCTATACTTACTTCCAAGTCGGCATGCCCTCGGACGACTATGCGCGAGCATTTCCTGGCCACATGCTGTTTAATGACATCAGCCGCCTGCAGCTTTTTCATCCGCATGAGCAACCGCTAGTGAGTTTCGATTACACCGATCCTGACTTTCAGAAGCACTTGCTAGCGGTCTGGACACGACTACGCAAAGATGGCATTCGCGGCATCAAGTTCGATTACCCCGAATCGGGCTGGCGGCCTGAAGGCGGTTTTGAAAATCGCCATGCCACCACCGCCTTCGCCTATCGCGAAGCGTTCCGGCTCTGTCGCGAAGGACTGGGTGCGGATGCGTTTATTGACGAACGCAATCTGGGCGAATGCGACCGCCCCTGTCTGGACATCACGGCGGGCGTCGTGGACACCCAGCGCAACTGGACGGATTCCAACAAGTTCGTGCCCGCCATGATCAGCATCGGCGGCTTGCGCTGGTATAAGAACCGGACGGTGTTCAACTACTTCCCCGATACCAAGACGGTGCATGATTGCACAAAAGAAATCCGCCAGTCCATGCTGACGATGGTTTTCCTGACCAGCGGGCGGATTGATCTCGCGACATCGTTCACACTCTTCACGCCAGAAATCGTCCACGACTTCTCGCGCATCTATCCAGCCTACCGTGAGCCATTCACCGCGCGTCCGCTGGATGCCTTCACCGGCGTGACTGATCCGCAGGTCTATGATTTGGAACTCACGCCGGACTGGCATCAAGTCGCGTTGTTCAACACCTCAACCAAGGCCCGACCCGTGGCGGTGGCTTTGAGTGGCGACCGCGTAACTGCTGGCGCCATCGGGCTGGATCCCACGGCGTCCTTCTATGTTTATGATTTCTGGTCCGACACTTTGGTCGGAAAGTTTCCGGGCACCGCCAAGATAGAGAAGGAACTGGGTCCCTCGCATTGCGCGATGCTTTCCATCCGCAAGGTGCAAGCGAATCCGCAAGTGCTCTCCACCGACCGCCATGTGCTGCAAGGCTGGGTTGATCTGGCGGATGTGAAATGGGATGCGGCGGGCAAGAAACTCAGCGGCGTGGCCAAGGCGATCGGCGGCGAGCCTTTCCGGATTGTGTTGGTCGGAAACGGCCGCAAGCCTCTCCGCGCATCTGCCAACGATGCCGTGGCGCGAATGGAGCAGCACCCGGCTGGCGGCGAGTTTACGACGCTGGTGCTGGAACGGCAAGATAATGGCGCAATCAACTGGAGCGTAGAGTTCGAATGAATCATCGTCTGGTCAACCGATGACGCCATGAAACATGCACTCCTACTCAGCGCCTTGCTGCTGGTGCCGCTGCCCGCTGCCCGCGTTATCGCCGCGACAGAATAGATCTATGAAGCACGCCATCAACATTCTTTTCCTGGTAACCGCCGTCGTTGCTGACGCAGCGGTTACCCTTCACGTTTCGCCTGCGGGCAACGATGCAAATCCCGGCACGTCAAACAAACCTCTAGCGACACTGGCGGCCGCGCAGGCGCAAGCCCGCCAGTCGGTGGGTCGCGAAGCGGTGACCGTGCTGCTTCATGCCGGGACGTATCATCTGCCGGACGCACTGCGGTTCACCGCGCAGGACTCGGGCACGAAAGAGTTTCCGGTTAGCTATGAGGCAGCGCCAGGAGAGGCACCCGTCATCAGCGGCGCAAAGTTGCTCCAGCTGAAGTGGTCGCCCGGAAACGGCGGTGTCTGGTCGGCACCCGTGCCGAACGGATTGGTTTTTGATCAGTTGTGCGCGGATGGAACGAAGATGATCCGCGCCCGCTATCCCAACTTCAATCCAGCGGATGTTCACTTCGGCGGGGTCTCGCGTGACGCGACGGATCCTGCACGCCTGAGTCGATACGCGGATCCGGTCGGCCTGTTCATCCACGGCTATCATAACCGGGGTTGGGGCAGCCAGCACTACGAGATCGTCGAGAAAGCGCCGGATGGCCGCTACCGGTTAGACGGCAAGGACACCCGTGTTTCGACCACTTATCGTGAACCGCCATCGGCTGACCAGCTCCTTGTGGAAAACGTGTGGGAGGAACTGGACGCCCCGGGCGAGTGGTTCCTCGATCGGCGGAGTTCCGTGCTCTACTTCATCCCGCCCAAGGGAGCAAATCCCCAGTCCATGGTGTTCGAAGCGGTCGTGCTCCGGCACCTGATTGAAATCCGTGGAACGCAGGCTGCGCCGGTGCGTTACCTGACACTGCGCGGGCTGTCATTCCGCGCCGCGGCGATGACCTTCATGGAGGCGACCTTCATGCCGAGTGGCGGAGATTGGTCCATTTATCGGGGCGGCGCAGTGGTGATCCAAGGGGCTGAGGACTGCGCGGTGCGCGACAGCAACTTTGACAACCTCGGTGGCAACGCAATCTTCGTGCTGGACTACAACCGGCGGATCGAGGTCACGGGCTGTGAGTTCACCAACCTCGGTGCGAGCGCGGTGCTATTCGACGGCGACTTGGCGGCGGTTCGGTCGCAGGCCCATATCCACGCCCCGCCGGCTCGCCAGTTTGGGCCGCGAGCCGTCGGACCCTATGTTCCTCCAGCCGCCAAACCCACAGTCCCGCCGGCCCGCCCGGCCCTTGACCTGACGCCCGGCCCGCGGAACGAAAACTACCCGGCTGACTGCATCGTGCGCGACTGCCTCATGCACGATCTCGGCACGGTGGAGAAGCAGGTGTCCGGAGTCTTCATCTCGAAGGCGCGCAACATTCTTGTCAGCCACCTGTCGATCTATGATGTGCCGCGCGCCGCCATCAACATCAACGATGGAATGTGGGGCGGCCACACGGTCGAGTGGTGCGATCTCTTCAACAGTTGCCGGGAGTCACGCGAGCATGGAACCATCAATTCCTGGGGCCGCGATCGCTATCGGATTCGTCCGCAGCCGAAACAAAAGACCACGGCAGAGGACAATGCCTTCATGCGCGAACACGCGAAGCTGGACACGCTCGATCCGATCACACTCCGCTACAATCGCGTGCAATGCGACGTCGGCTACGACATCGACCTCGACGATGGATCATCGAACTACATCATTGAAAACAACTTATGCCTGCAAGGGGGCATCAAGTTGCGCGAAGGTTTTTTCCGCACCGTGCGCAACAACATCACGCCACTGATCAGCCCGCATGTGTGGTATCCGAACAGCGGCGACATCATCACCAAAAACATCCTGACGGGCGAGAAGCCCTACAGCCCGCGAGGCATGAAGATGGAGGACGCCAAGAGTGAGCAAATCGACCGCAACCTGTTCGCCACTTTCAAGGTGCCGGAAACCTTCCGGCGGCTCGGAATTGATCGAAATTCAGTGACCGCAGACCCGCAGTTCGTCAATGCGGCTGCAGCGGATTACCGCGTGCGTCCGGGTTCACCGGCGGTGCGCATTGGATTCGTGAATTTCCCGATGGATCAGTTTGGTGTGGCATCCCCGCATTTGAAATCACGCGCGAAAAAGTGGGATGGGCTTGGAGGACCGATGAAAGGTTCTGTGGGCGAACCCGCTGACACCGCGCTCTACACCTGGCAGGGAGCCACCTTGCGGAGCCTGATCAATTTTGGCCGCGAATCCGAAATCCTCGGAGCCAGGGAATGGTCGGACAACCGGGGAGTCCTGATCAAGGCGGTTGCCGCCGATTCGGTCGCCGCGCGCGCGAAGCTGCCCGCCGATGCGGCGATCTTGGCGGTAAACGGTCGGCCGGTCTCAAACATAATTGAGTTGATCAAGGTTCTCCGTGAGTCCGGGGCGGAACCGGTGCGCCTGAAAGTCTTTGCCACCACCGGCTATGCCGAGATCGAGATGCCAGCGGCGGCGCAACTGCCTGCTCGGGCCACGAAATAGATTTATGAACAGAAAATCCTACATGATGTTATCCGCGCTCGCAATCGCTTTTGCCAGCGCGCCAAACCTCCGCGCAGCGACTCCCACCAACCAAGCACCCGCCGAAGGCGCAATGGTGAAGACCGCAGCCAATCCTGAAGTCATCAGGGAAACGCCCGCCCTGCGCGACGCGCGCATGGCGTGGTGGCATGAGGCGAAGTTCGGGATGTTCATCCACTGGGGGCTGTATGCCATTCCCGCCAAGGGCGAGTGGGTCATGAACCAGAAAAAAATTCCCGTGGCGGAATACGCCAAGCTGGCGGGAGAATTCAACCCGGTGAAATTCAACGCCGAGGAGTGGGTGCGCTTCGCGAAGGAAGCTGGCATGAAATATATCGTCATCACGGCCAAGCATCACGATGGCTTTGCGATGTATCACTCCAAGGTCAGCCCCTACAACATCGTGGACGCTACCCCGTTCAAACGCGACCCGATCAAGGAACTGGCCGCGGCTTGTGCGAAGGAAGGCATCAAGCTCGGACTCTACTACTCGCAAGCACAGGATTGGTATGAGCCGGGCGGATCCATGGGAGGTGCCCGCTGGGATCCCGCCCAAAAAGGTGACTTTGATCACTACCTGAAGACACTCTCCATTCCACAGCTCAAGGAAATCATCACCGATTACAAGCCGGCCGTGATTTGGTTCGATACGCCCCATCAAATGACACCTGAAATCAGTCGGGAAATGGTGAAGGAGATCAGAAGTATTGCACCGGAAACCATTCTCAACAGTCGACTACTATACCATGGCAACCAGATCGATGGCCTGGAACAGGAAATGTTAGACGGACTGCGTGATATCGGAGTGGACTACCTCTCCTACCGCGACCGCCAAATCCCGGATCACCCTGCGGCATCTTGGAATGACTCTTGGGAGACCTGCATGACCCTGAACGGCGCATGGGGCTTCACCGCGACGGATCACAACTGGAAATCGCAGCAGACCGTCGTGCAAATGCTGGTCCGGGTGGCGAGCAAGGGCGGTAACTTCTTGCTCAATTTCGGCCCGACGGCGGAAGGCGAACTGCCGGCCGAATCTGTGAATGTTATGAAGCAGGTGGGTGCGTGGCTGCGAGTGAACGGCGTATCCGTCTATGGCACGAGCGGCAGTCCGTTTCCGTATCTGTCTTGGGGCGTCGCGACGCGCAAGGATAGCACGCTGTATCTGCATGTCTTCAACTGGCCTAAGGATGGGAAGCTAACTGTGCCGCTCAGCAACCAGGCGAAATCTGCCAAGTTGCTTGCGACTGGCAAGCCGCTGCCGGTCAAAAGCGCCGATGGCAAACTGGTGATTGATGTTCCCGTGACTGCGCCCGACGCGGCGGATACTGTCATCGTGTTGCAAATTGAAGGCGAGCCCGACGTTGATAGCACCCGGTAGATACGGGGGTATACATTTTTACCAAATGCATCATCTTTATTACATCATGCCATGACGGTCAGGTTAAACGTGCGGGGATTCCACATATTGGTGACACCAAAGCACATGGGCAAACCAATGAAACAGATGAATAACGACACGTCCGCGCCTTGCCGGATGGTCGCGTGAAATGGCGCGGCCAACGGTGGTGGATCGTGGCGCTGCTCTTCGGCGCGGCGGTGTTAAACTATGTAGACAAGAACTCGCTGGCCTTGCTCGCGCCGACAATTCAAAAAGACCTCAACTTCACCGATCAAGACTACGCCAATATTCAGAATGCGTTCCAAGTGGCCTACACCCTCGCGCTGCTGGGCTCGGGGTTCATCGTGGACAAACTTGGGTCGAGGCTGTCGCTAGCGCTGTTCGTCGGCTGGTGGTCGGTCGCCAACATGCTGACGGCTTTTGCGCGGTCGGCTTCGTCGTTCAGCGTATTTCGCTTTCTGCTCGGCCTGGGCGAGGCGGGCAACTGGACGGCCTCGCCC
>JBIPMR010000917.1:0-3062 GCA_044369025.1 Luteolibacter sp. | reverse complement strand
CGGTTTATATTTTGAGTCTCTCAGTGCGTACCGGTCCGGGGATATTGCCCCGATAATCCGCTCCCTTGCGGAGGCATCTTTTGCCGGGGTGCACAACGGGCGCATCCTCGTCGCGGACCTGGAAACTGTGCAGGTCAACTGGCGCGAACGCATCAACGCAAGACGGGACTCGGCTGTCCATCGACTCATAAGTGTTCTGCTTCGTCAACCCGTGATCGGAGCAGCCGCAGCCGCAGCTCAGCTTGGCGTCTCGACCGTCAACGCTCAGGTCGCTATCAATCGACTCGTTGACGCTGACATTCTGACTCAAATTACCAAAGGACGGCGAAATCGGATCTGGCTCGCCAAAGACGTCATTCGGATCCTTGACGAATTCGGCGCCCGGGCGAAAAGGCGCCGATAGTCGATGTTCCACCTCACCGGTTGAGGACAACATGCAGAGCCGGGGGTTGGGAGATACTCGACCCTTTCGAACTCGTTCTTAAACCTCGGATTACCTACTTTCGTGGAGTGATTCGTCACGGGACACGTTAATTGCGGGTGAACTTATTCTTCACACGCCGGGCTTTCTCACTGGCCCGCCAGACCTTGCTGTTCAGAACTGAGGCAAGGGCTGCGTGGTAAGGGCACGGACTAACCGAGCACATTCAAGGATTCATGCTCAAGTACGGAAAACATGCGCGACCGTGAGAAATAATTGGTCCGACTCTAAAGATAAACTATCTATCTATGCGCCTTCTTACCTCACGAATGTCAATTATCGCTACTGCACTAGCCCTGACTGCAGGGTTGGTACCGAGTGCACAAGCCGTTGGCGAGATTCCCGCACCTGACACATTGGTGCCGGTCATTGACACCGAGTTCTACCAAATTTCCTCGCGCAAGATTTCGGTTCCCGTTGGTTCCCCGTACATTACGGCTCTCGGTCCCAGCAATGTTCTCAGCCTGGATTGGGATTTTGAACTCGCCTTCACTGACATTGATGCTGGTACTTCGCGAGCATTAGGTTCATTGGGTTTACCCGCTGAGAGTCGGGTGCTAGATATTTACTGGGATTCTTTGATGCCGCGCAATGTTGGTCGCGCGAGTGTGATGGTCGCCTACGGCGAATTTGGCGTTGACAAGTGTCGCCGGTCGGTTTTGCGCGAGGCTCGGATTGACCTCACCGGCGCCGGGGCAAACGCTTTGGGGACAATCTGGTTTACCTCACCGTGTTATCCGGCGATCGAGGGCTCGCTTTCCCAATCAGGTGGTCGGATCACGCGAGCAATCGCGTCAATCACTGGAGTAAAGAATCCACAGCAGTTTTTCTTCACCGTTGGTGATTTTGCATTATCTCGTGCGCAAATGAACGTACTTCCGGTAAAAAGTCGCAAGTACCTCACCACGGCCACGCTGTTGACGGGGCCACGTGAAGCACAAATATGGGCTCGCGGGCTGCGTAACGCCCAAGGCTTGACCACAGCATTCGTTGATAACAAGCACGTATTACTCGCGACCCTGCACGGTCCGCGTGGTGGTGATCAGATCAATGTCGTCGAGCGCGATGGGGATTACGGTTGGCCGTATTACTCGTATGGAACGCCTTATGGTGAAAACCAACCTCAGAACACCGCAAAGAATCAGGGCTACTCCACCCAAAAGTATCCACCGCTGTTTGCCTGGGTCCCTTCCATTGGACCAACATCCGTCATTCAAGTGTTCGGACCCACGTATTTCTCCTGGTGGGGGAATGGGAAAAATACCTCCGATGTAATCGTGAATGGAATGGGAAGCAACTGGTTGTATCGACTACGGATTGACAGCGGTTCTGTGCGTTATATCGAACCTATTCTTACCGGAGTGCGGTTGCGGACTCTGATCCAAATGCCCAATGGCACCCTCGTCGGTGGCATTGACGGTAGTTCCTCGGAGCTGATTGTGTTTTCACCAAGTGCGATCTGGGATGTTTCCGGCGGTTATAAGGCTCTTTAGCGCGCGAGTTGCTAGCGCTTAATTTTTGACTTCAGGTTGCGCGCCTTTTCTAAAGCACGCCATGACTTACTCGAGAGGACTGCGGAAAGTGCCGCGGTGTCCCTACCGCCGTCAGCGACAGTACTGGTCAAAACAGCCGGTAACGCAATAATGTCTGTGAAGAATTCAGTTAAACCCTCGGCAAATCCATTCCAGGTGTGAGCGCTGATTGCTCGTTGCAACTCACTCACCCGCTTATCACGGGCCTCTGGGCTGTTGAGAAGTTGAATGATGTCGTTCGCGTAGGCCTGGATATTCCACGTTGACGGAATATCGGTTAATTGAGCGATCTCCGTCAATGGACCGAAGTTGGTGAATGTGGCTGGGGTGCCCATGGCTGCAGCTTCATAAGGAACAAACCCAAATCCTTCGGCACTCGTGGGATAAAGGGCCACTGAGGCATTGGCGAGAAGCCATGCGCGGCTAGCACTGGTGACGTGTTCGGCTGTGTGCACCGATCCGCGCAGGTCAACGTGTTTGCGAATCAGTTCGGTCTCCCTTTCGCGGGAGCTACTGCTTTTCACGTGCAAACCAACCAGCACGAGATCACAAGGTGTTCCCGACTCGAGGACCTTCTCCCAAACAGCAATCGCGAAATCACGATTCTTGTGTTGGAAGTCGTTACCCAAAACCACAATGAATGGTTTGGTGGTCAAAGACTTTTTAATACCCGCCAAATCTGCATCGGGTTGCACCGGAACATGTTCCGCGCTCACGTGATCCAGGCCCAGCGGTAATGGCTTGACCCGCTTCGCGGATAAGCGAGGCACCTCCGCAAGAAGTTGTCGAGCCACGTCAACACTGATAGTGGTGATGCCGTCAACACTGAGTGCGATTTTGCGTTGTAGAGACCTGTACGCCAACCATGCATCGGTTGACCCGTGATACCGAGGAATGTCGTAGGCGATTAAGTCAAGGTAGGTTGCAACAACACGTCGCCCCAACTCACGAGCTTGGGAGATGTTGCTTCGCTGATCAATCTGGTTCGGGTACCAGACAATGTCGGCTTGTTCCGGTGCTTGATCCATTGGTTGCAGAATCACCTTGGG
>JBIPMR010000683.1:0-3068 GCA_044369025.1 Luteolibacter sp. | reverse complement strand
TCCGGGGAAAATGCCGCAGACTCGCCGGGTGGGGCGACGCGACGCCGAAGTCGCAAATCGCAGAAGGCCCCCGATGGCCCGCCGTTGAAGGTGGATTTGGGCGGGCGGTTCGCGGTGGTGGGAATGGGGGCCTCGGCAGGTGGCTTGGAGGCGTTGGAGGAGTTTTTCCAGAAGATGCCGGCTGACAGTGGAATGGCGTTCGTGGTGGTGCAGCATCTGGATCCGACCCACGATGACATGCTGGCGGAGTTGTTGCAGCGGAACACGACGATGCCGGTGCGGCGGGTCCAGGACGGCATGACGGTGGAACCGGACCATGTGTATGTGATCCCACCGAATCGCGACCTCTCGGTCTTGCACGGGGTTTTGTATCTGCTTGAACAAGCGACCACCCGTGGCCCGCGCCTGCCCATCGATTTTTTCTTCCGCTCGCTGGCCGAGGACATGCGCGAGCGGAGCGTGGGGGTGATCCTGTCCGGAATGGGCTCGGATGGGACGTCGGGTCTGCGGGCGATCAGTGAGAGCGGCGGTGCGGTTTTTGTGCAGGATCCGGCCTCGGCGAAGTTCGACAGCATGGTCCGCAGCGCGATCCAGGAAGGCCTGGCGGATGTGATTGCGCCGGTGGGTGAGCTGCCGGCGCGGATCCTTGAATACGTGCATCAAGCGGCGGGGCCGCAGGCAACGGGCCGCGACACGATGGGCGAGTATGCATCGGGTTTGGAAAAGGCGCTGATTTTGCTGCGCAGGCAGACGGGTCACGATTTCTCCGCGTATAAAAGAAGCACCATCTGGCGCAGGATCGAGCGGCGGATGAACCTGCATCATTTGGGATCCATCGATGATTACGTGCGCTATGTGCGGAACAATCCTCCGGAGCTGGATCTGCTGTTCAAGGAGATGCTTATCGGGGTGACGAGCTTCTTCCGGGACGAGGGCGTCTGGGAGCGCCTGAGGAATGAGGTGTTTCCGGAGTTGATCGGCAGGCAGCCGGACGGAGGCACGCTGCGCGCCTGGGTGGCTGGCTGCTCGACCGGTGAGGAGGCCTATTCCCTCGCCATGATTTTCCAGGAAGCGCTTGGCCTGGCCAAGGAGCCGAAGCGGGTGACCCTGCAGATTTTCGCCACCGACCTGGACCGTGACGCCATCGATAAAGCGCGGGCGGGCTGGTATCCGGAAGCGATCGGCAAGGACGTTTCCGACGAGCGGCTGCAGCGGTTTTTCACCCGGGACGAGCGCGGCTTCCGGGTCGACAAGGAGATCCGGGAGATGGTGGTGTTCGCCCGGCAGAACCTCGTTTCAGACGCGCCATTCACCAAGCTGGACCTGGTGAGCTGCCGCAATCTGTTGATCTATTTTCTAGCGGATTTGCAGAAGAAGCTGCTGCCGCTGTTCCACTACTGCCTGAATCCCGGCGGCATCCTGGTTCTCGGCAGCGCGGAAACCATCGGCACGGCCACCGACCTGTTTGTGCCGTTAGGCGGCAAGGAGCGGATTTTCCGCCGACTGGAAAACTCCGCCCAACTGGCGCGCATGCATTTCCCCCTGGCCTTCCGCCACCTGCCATCGCGGGTGGCGGCGGAGCGCGCGGTGGAATCCAACCAAACACCGGCGGTGGCGGATATCCAGACGCTGGCCAATCATTTCCTGTTGCAGCATTACCCGTCGGTGGCGGTTCTCACCTCCGAAGCGGGAGACATCCTCTTCATCCACGGCAAGACCGGGCCTTACCTCGAACCTGCCGCCGGCAAGGCGAACTGGAACATTTTCGCGATGGCCCGCGAAGAAGTGAACCATGCCTTGTTCGAGGTGTTCCAACGGGCGCTGCGCAAAAAGGAAATAGCCGTCATCCACCAGCTTCCCGTGGGGCCCGGCGACGGAACCCAGGCCGTGGATATCACCGCCTATCCGATCCTCGAGCCGCCCGCGCTGAAGGGCATGGTCATGCTCATTTTCAGCCCCGCATCGAAGGCGGCTCCTCTCGCAACCCATGCCGAGCCCAAACGTGAGAGTGCCCGCATGGCCGAGCTGGCCGGTGAACTGCGGCGCACACATGAGGACATGCAGGTGCTGCGGGAGGAAATGCAAACCACCAGCGAGGAGCTCAAGTCCGCCAACGAAGAACTTCAGTCCGCCAACGAGGAGCTGCAGTCGATGAATGAGGAGCTGACCACTTCCAAAGAGGAAATGCAGTCGATGAACGAAGAACTGCAAGTGGTGAACCAGGACCTGATGGTCAAGCTGCAGGACCTCTCCCGCACGAACAATGACATGAAGAACCTGTTGAGCAGCACGGACACCGCCACCTTGTTCCTCGACAACGAGCTCAACGTCCGGTGGTTCGCCCCCCAAACCGCGGAGATCATCCACCTGATCGCCAGCGATATCGGCCGGCCGGTCACGGATCTGGTTTCGCAATTGAACTATCCGTCGCTGGCGGCGGACATCCGCGAGGTGCTGCGTTCGCTGGTGGCGATCAGCAAGGAAATCCCGTCCCACGACGGGCGCTGGTTTACCGTGCGGATCATTCCCTACCGCACCAAGGAAAGCATGATCGACGGGCTGGTCCTCACCTTCCTGGATGTGAGCAAGGCCCATCAGCTCGCGAGGGAATTGGACGTCTGCAACTCCAAATTGCGGCAGGCTCTCACAAAACCGAACGGCTGAAAGGACGCCAAACCATGAAAAAGAATCCGCCCCCAGATTCATCCGACCCCTTGCCGCAGCCAGCCGGACAGCACCTGGCAGGCGAGGCCATGATCACCCCCGAGAGCAGGGCGGAAGCCAAGGCCAACCGGCTTTTGCACGAACTGATGGTCCACCAGGAGGAGTTGGAACTGCAGAACGAGGAACTCCGCGAGGCCCGTGCGGAACTCGAGGCGCATGCCGGACACTTCACCGAGCTGTATGACTTCGCCCCGGTCGGTTACTTTTCAGTCACCGCTGATGGCACCATCACCCAGCTCAATCTGATGGGCGCGGGAATGCTGGGCCGCGAGCGGACCATTTTGTTAGATCGCCGGTTCGTGGAGTTTATCGCCCCGGAAAACCGGGTCTGCTTCGGGAGATTT
>JBIPMR010000682.1:0-3070 GCA_044369025.1 Luteolibacter sp. | reverse complement strand
CACACTGTCGGGAAAATTTTGGAAAACCTCGCGCCCATCCTCTACCGGGTGGAGTTGCCCAACGGAAAACGCATCATGGCCCACCTCTCGAAACCGCTGACGGTCGCCAACGCGGTTTTCGCGATCGACGAGCGGGTGATCGTGGAGCTCACACCCTATGATTTCGATCAGGCGCGAATCCTCGGGCTGGAAGAATGAGGCGGCTACTTGCCGATGCAGAAGCTGCTGAAAATCACGCCGAGCAGATCCTCGGTATCGACGCGGCCGGGGATTTCACCCAGCGCGTCGAGGGCTTCGCGGAGATCGATGGCGGCAAGTTCCGCATCGGACGTCTTGTCGTCCAACAATTCCAGCGCGGCCAGCAGTCCGCCGCGCGCCAACGCGAGGCTCGCCTGATGGCGGGCGTTGATCGCGACGGCGTGTTCGCCCCAATCCGCTTCGCTGAAATGGAGGGAATCGCGGATGGTGTCGGAAAGTTCCTCAAATCCTTCGCCGCTGGTGCAGGACAGCCGGATCGCCCCGACTCCCGTCCACGAGGGGTGCTCGCCGAGATCGGATTTGTTCAGGACTAACAAATGCTGGGCGGAAGTCGCGGGTAGAACCGCCGCCGCGGGCCTTGGCAGGCTGGCGTCGGCGATTTCCAACAACAGATCCGCCGCTTCGATCTGCCGGACGGTGCGCTGGATGCCTTCGGCCTCGATGCGGTCCGCCGCCTCGCGGACGCCGGCGGTATCGACGAGGCGCAGCGGGATGCCATTGAGATTGATGATCTCCTCGATGGTATCGCGGGTGGTGCCGGCGATGTCGCTGACGATGGCCCGCTCGAATCCTAACAAGCGGTTCAACAGGCTGGATTTCCCGACGTTGGGCTCGCCGAAAATCACCGTCCGCACGCCCTCGCGCAGGATCCGTCCCTGATCGGCGGTGGCCAGCAGGGAATCGACCACCTGCAGCACCGCGTGAACTCTTCCGCGCAATTGAGCCCCGGTCTGCGGATCGATGTCCTCTTCCGGGAAATCGATCCACGCTTCGAGGTGGGCGAGGGTTTCCAGCAGCTGGTCGCGCGCCTCGGTGGTGCGGCGGCCGAGCGTGCCTTCGAGCTGGCTGCGTGCGGCCCGCAGCGAAAGGCGGGTTTGCGCGGAAATCAGATCCATCACTCCCTCGGCCTGGGTGAGGTCGAGCTTGCCATTGAGGAACGCGCGCTGGGTGAACTCGCCCGGCCCCGCGGCGGTGGCGCCGCAGGCGAGAAACCGCCCTAACACCTCGCGGGTCGCGAGGATGCCGCCGTGGCCGGTGAACTCCACGCTGTCCTCGCCGGTATAGCTGTTAGGCTCGCGGAACACGGTCATCAGTCCATCATCGATCACCTCACCACCCGCATCGAACAGCCGGCAGTAAACCGCGGTGCGCGCGGGGGCGGAAGAAGCTTTTCCACCCGTGGCGCGATCCGCCACCGCAACCGAGTCCGGGCCGGATAGCCGCACCAGGGAAACCGCCCCGACCCCCAGCGGCGTGGCGATCGCGGCAACGGTCGTGCGCGACGGGGAGGGGATCGCTTGCATCCGGATATTCACTGTGTTGATACGGTGGCAGGCGTTTCCTCGCCGCCGAGCCCGAGGAATTCCCAACAGATGAAGCGGCTGATCACGAGTTCCGGGGCGTGGTTTTCCCCTAACCATCTGAGCTCGACGGTGGCGGTGCGGGTGATGGGCTGGTTCTCCCCAGTGCCGCGCCAGTTGATGATGGAAAGCGTGCTGCCGATTTCAGAATCGATTTTGACATTCACCCGCGCGGTATCGCCGCTGTTGGCGGGATCGGCGAGGCGGTAGCTGCGGGTGCCGGCGACGGCGCGGCCCTTGTCGGGCACGTCCTCGACGATGAACACGCGGAACACCGCCGATTGGCCGATGCCGGGCAGTTCCACAAAATTCTGGAAAGTGCGGTATTTGGTTTGGGCGAAAATTTCCCAATCGAGTTTCAAGCCTTCCGGCGAGCGTTTGAAGAACGCGTGCACGCGCAGCGGTTCCATCGCGAAGTTCCCGACCCGGGCGAGCGTGCTGAGCAGCAGGTCCGCCTCATCCACGCCATATTGCACTTCGAGGCTGGCGAGCGGGCGGAAGAATTCCTTCATCTCAAACTGCGGCGGCTGATCGTAGATCATCATGAAAAGCCCGCGTTTGCGGTCTTCCTCGCTGAGTTCATAAACGGAAAACGCCTCGGCGGGAGTATCGGCGTCGATGACTTCACTGCCGCCATAAAAGTCCTCCAGCCGGGTGGCGAGTGCACTGCCATGGATGATGAACGGCAGTTTCTCCTGGCTGGTGGTGGCCGCCATGTAGTTGCGGAGCAGTTCGTAAGCATCGCGCTGCCAGCCGTTGCGGATGTAGTTCGCCTCGCTGATGGGAGAGGCTCCCACCGGTGGCGGCATTTTCAGGACCTCGGGTTCCCTCGAAAGTTGTTGGATGACCAGATAGACCGCGACACCCACCGCGAAAAGCAGGAACAACAGCACCAGCAGGACCGTCATCAAGCCGTTGCGCCGGGGCTTGGGCGGGGTTGGCGCGGGCTGACCGGGTGCGGGCCTGCTTGGTGGCACTTTGGGGCTTTCCGGCGGGAGGTCGGTCACGCGGAGCGGCTCCAGCTGGGGTTTTTCCACCTCAACTTGCGGGAGAGGCACCGGTCCGACCGATGGCAGCGGCGGTTGGGCGACGGGCTTGGGAGGAATCGGCGCCACCGCGGGTTCCGGCGTCGGGACCGGCGCCACCGGCATCTGAAGCGGCGGCAACCGAGTTTCCAAAGCGGGGGAGGTGATCACCCCGCCGCAATGCGGGCACGGACCGGTGGTGGGCGGAAGCTCCCACAGAATCAAAATTCGACCGCTGCAATGCGCGCATCGGAAGTCCCTTTGCGAGAGTGGCATCTCGGGACTGGGCATGTGAGGTGGTTCCGCCAAGGTGGGAGATTGCTTGAATGGTCCGGCCGTGTCAAATGCCGGCACAAAGCTTCAGCCGACCGCTGAGGCCGCAAGTACGGAATCGAGCACCTCGATGCAGCGCTCGTTTTGTGCCGG
>JBIPMR010000681.1:0-3077 GCA_044369025.1 Luteolibacter sp. | reverse complement strand
GACAAGTCCACCCCCAAGCTCAACCTGCATTGCTGCAACGGCAAGAACCTGCAGAAGGTCAAAGTGGAGATTTGTCGGCAGGTGGACAGCCGGATCACTTACATGACTTACGAGTTCGAGACCTGCCTGATCCGCTCGGTCGCGATCCACGGAAGCCCGCAGGGCGGGGAAACTCAGCCGATGGAAGAGGTGCGATTCTCCTACGCCAAGGTCAACTGGAAATACACCGAGGTGGATCCTAGAACCAACCAACCGAAGGGCGACACCATGTCCTACTGGGACATGCTTTCGAACACCGGCGGCTGAACCCTGTATCACCGAATCGAATGGGCGCCCTTTCTGGTATCAAGGAATTGCTCCGGGAAGGGCGTCTTGCCGACGCTTTGGAAGTAGTCAAACAAGAAGTCAGGTCCCGTCCAATGGACTTGGACGCACGCTATTGTCTGTTTGACCTGATTTGCACCACGGGGGATTGGAAGCGCTGCAGGACGCAACTCGAGGCGCTTGTCGAGCTAGGAGGCGATCCGTCGGGCGCGGTGGGAATCTTGGCGAACTTGAACGCGGCGGAAGAGAGAGGCCGTTGTTGGGCCGGGGAGATCCCACCCCGGTTAATCGGCGAGCTTGATCCCGCCGATCAGGGGCTGATGGAAACTTTAGCAGACGCGCTTCGAGGAACCTCAACATGGAACCAAGTCCGGGAGCTCGCGGGGAGTCCTACATTCGGTCCGGGCACCTTGGATGGTGAGGCGTTTGAGGATCTTCTCACTGCGGATGACAGGCTGCCCGGCCTGCTAGAGGTGGCCGTGCGCGGCGAGTACCGCTGGCTGTGGCTCGGCTCGGTAAGGCGCATCGAGATGGCCGCTCGGCCGGGAGTGCTGCGCGATCTGCGTTGGATCCCGGCGCGGGTTTTTCTCCTAGACGGTTCGGTGTCCGAGATGTCGGTTTTTGGCTTTTATCCGGGCACGGAAATTTCCGGCGACGCTGAAGCCAAGCTTGGCAAGCGCCTGTCGTGGCAGGATCTGCCGGACGAAATCGCTTTCGGCCATGGACCCCAGGTTTTGTGGGTTGATGGCGAAAACCGGCCGCTCCACCAAGTCAAGGTCATCGATTTTACGGCTGGCGAAGGGGCCGCGGATGGATCTAACCCGACAGCGGCACCGTGAAACAGGTCACGGTTTTCCCGAGTGTATTTGGCCGGTTGATGGCACCTAGCGGGCGTCACGCCGGCTGGGCGACCTCGCTCAAGGAATATCGTGAGGAGGTGCTGCGCGACTTGCTCTGGTTGCTCAACACGTCCTGCCACCCAGCGGCGTCGGCGATCCACGAATTCGAACAGGTAGCGACCTCCACGCTCAACTTCGGGACCCGCGATTTCGTCGGTGTCTCCGCGTCATCACTGGACCCGGTCGAGGTGGCCGATGCGGTGCGCGACGCAATCTCCAAGTTCGAGCCGCGGATTTCCACGGACACCTTGGTTGTTTCACTGGTGCAGAATAGCAACGTTGGGCAGTTCGACCGCTTCGCCCTGGAAATCAGCGGCGATCTTTGGGCTTTGCCGGCAACTGAGCCTTTGCGGCTAACGACGACGTGGGACGTGGTGGGTGGTGCATGGACATTCGATTAAATTGATTATGAACGAGTCGTTCCTAAAAAACTACGAGGAAGAGCTGGGGCATATCCGCGAGGTTGGCTCGGAGTTCGGACGGCAGTATCCACGGATCGCGGGCCGCCTGGCGATGGGCCGGAACGCCTGCGACGACCCGTTCGTGGAGCGAATGATTGAAGGCTTCGCTTTTCTCGCGGCCCGAGTAAGATCCAAGCTTGATGCGGAATATCCCAAGTTCTGCGAGTCGTTGCTGGAGACGATTTATCCGCAGATTCTGGGGCCGGTTCCGTCGATGGCGATCGTCGAGCTGCATCCCGACCCGCAACTGGCCGGTTCGTTCAAGATCCCGCGGGGCACCACCCTGACCAGCCATTTGGGCACCGACGAGGACACGCGCTGCGAGTTCCGAACGGCTCACGACGTGATGCTGCATCCGGTTCGCATCATGCGGGACGAGCCGCCCCGGTTTTTTTCGCGGGACATCGATCGGCTGCGGCTACCGGCCAAGGCAGCGGCACGGTCCGCACTGCGGTTGAGGATCGGCCATCTCCAAGGCGACAAGAGCTTGGATTCGATCGAGGACATGGATGAGTTGGTGATCCACGTCGCCGGGAACCTCGATGTGGCGGGGACCGTGTACGAAGAGTTGATGGCGCATTGCAGCCATGTTTTCCTGCGTCCGGTGGGCGAGGGACTGGCGATCCTGCCGGGGCAGTTGTTCGCGCTCGGGGTGGACGATCTGGATCTCTGTCCGATGGGATTCGAGCCAGGGGAATCATTGCTGCCCTCCGACACGCGCACCTTCGAAGGCTACCGCTTGTTGCGCGAATTCGCGACCCTGCCGGAGCGCTATCTTTTCTTTCGTTTGAAAGGGGCGGGCTTGAAGCGCTTCGTGGCCGCTTGCGCCAGTTCGGCGATGGACGTGGTATTCGTGTTCAACCGCAGCCGGGAAGAGCTCGCACGATTGGTCGACGAAGACCGATTCAAGCTGTTCGCCACACCCGCGATCAATTTGTTCGAAAAGAGGGCTGATCAGATCCAGATTTCCAGACGCTTTCACGAATCGCACGTCGTCGTGGACAAGACCCGGACCCTGGGTTTTGAAGTGTTTCAGGTGAAATCGGTTCGCGGGGTGGGGGAGCATGCCGCGTCGCGCGTCAACTTCGAACCGTTTTACCGCTGCTCGAGCGCGCGTGAGGGAGTTCAAGGATTCTTCACGGTGAGGCGGGAACCCAGGCAGCTGACCCACCGTGAAAACCGTTTTGGTGCGGCGACCTCGTATACGGGAAGCGAGGTCTATTTGTCAGTGGTGGACGGGGGCAACGCCCTCCACCGGGACGAGATTGTCGGCCTCTCGGTGGTAGTGACGTGCTCAAACCGGCATTTGCCGTTGTGCATTCCCATCGGCGAGCATGAAACCGATTTTTTCGTGGACGCCGGCTTGCCCCTTTCACGCGTCCGTTGCCTGAAA